>JAFVHT010000008.1 GCA_017474285.1 Acetobacter sp. | reverse complement strand
TGCCTCACTCTATAATATTAAAGAGTTCTTTAAGGGCAGAAACGAAAAAGGAAAAATGAACAACAAAAGTAAAGACAAACACTTTAACGCCCTTGAAAAAACCTTAAGCGATAAAATGAAAACCCTCGCCAAAGCCATAGAGCCTAAAGTCTACGAACACGGATTCCTCCTTAAGTAACCCAAATAACTACTCCCTCAAAAAAACGCATATTTTAAGTTGAGAGCGTTTCTAAATGTTGGTATATATCTAACAAAGAAATGTTTGAACGTGATGTATAGTGTGGGAATCTCTTTAGAGAATGGATATAAACCAGCTTGAATTACAGCTTAATCCTGTAAAGGACGATCCTGTTGCGTTATTACGTAAGACTCATGATATTTTTGGTAAGAAATTAGCGGTTTTGTCCTCTTTTGGGGCAGAATCTGTTTTACTCCTTGCGATGGTCGCAGAAGCCAAAAAAAATATACGTATTTTATTTTTGAATACAGGTAAGCATTTTGAGGAAACGCTCGCTTATAAGGAAAAACTTATAGAGGTATTGGGTTTAACGAATATTGTTGATGTAACACCAGAAAAACAAGATATTGATCACTATGATCCCACAGGGGAACTTTGGGCTTTTGATGCAGATGCCTGTTGCCGTATTCGTAAGGTAGAGCCTTTACAACGTGCATCTTTGTCCTATAAAGCCCTTGTAACAGGACGTAAACGCTCTCAAGCGTCTACGCGTGCAACTATGCAAATTATTGAGCAAAGGCAAGACGGTACTTTTCGCATCAATCCCCTCGCCTTTTGGACAGCGGAAGATATTCAAAAAGAAATAACACGTCGTCATTTGCCCCCTCACCCACTTGTCAGCCATGGGTATCTTTCGATAGGATGTGAACCCTGTACGCGACCCGTGCAAGAAGGAGAAGAAGCGCGATGTGGTCGCTGGTCAGGACTGAGTAAAACAGAGTGTGGTATTCATCTTTGATAATCTGGTAGAATGAATCGTTTTATATTCTAAATTATTTAAGAAAATGGGTTACGAAGCTATGGATCATCTTGACCAATTAGAGGCGCAAAGTGTTTTTATTTTAAGAGAAGCCTATCGTACCTTAAAACCGCTCGCTATGTTGTGGTCGTTGGGTAAAGATTCCAACGTTATGATTTGGCTTGCTAAAAAAGCTTTTCTTGGGCGAGTGCCTTTTCCTGTAATGCATGTTGATACGGGCAAAAAATTCCCAGAAATGTACAAATTTCGAGATGAATACGCTAAAATATGGGAATTAGATCTTCTTTTAGGAGAATGCCCTCCTGTTGAAGAAATGGATCCGTCTTTGCCTCCTGCGGCACGTTCGGCAGCGCGTAAAACGGCAGGACTTTCGGCAATGATTGAAAAAAATAAGTTTCAAGGCGTTATTGCAGGTATTCGTCGTGATGAACAAGGAACACGCGCTAAAGAACGTGTTTTTAGTCCGCGTGGCGCTAGCCATAAATGGGATATTCGTAATCAACCTCCAGAATTTTGGGATCAATATGCAACCCCGCATGAGGAGGGTATGCATATTCGTGTACACCCTCTGCTCGCTTGGCGTGAAATTGATATTTGGCGCTATATACAGCGTGAAAATATTCCTGTTGTTGATTTGTATTTCTCTAAAAATGGTAAACGTTACCGTTCTCTTGGAGATTTAGATATTACATTCCCTGTAGAAAGTCACGCATCAACATTAACCGAAATTATCGCAGAATTAGAAATAACAAAAACCTCTGAACGTTCCGGGCGTGCCATGGACCATGAGTCAGAAGATGCTTTTGAACGTCTTCGTGTGGCTGGTTACCTTTAAATCTGTTGCGGATTAAATACACAAATGAGCGAAAATACTTCTTCCAGCCATAAAGCTGCCCATAAAGCTGCAACGCATATTGTTATCGTTGGGCATGTTGATCATGGTAAGTCAACCCTTATAGGGCGCCTTCTTCATGATACGGGAAACCTTCAAGACGGAAAGATTACTCAAATTATTGAGTCCTCCAAAAAACGAGGACTTAAAATTGAGTGGAGTTTCTTATTAGACTCTCTACAAATAGAGCGTGATCAAGGTGTTACTGTTGATTCAACACGTATGCCTTTCCGTCTCAATGAACGAGAATTTGTTATTGTTGATGCGCCGGGTCATCGGCAATTTTTACGCAACATGATTACAGGTGCAGCTGATGCTGAAGCAGCAGTGCTTGTGGTAGACGCCTCTGAAGGTGCGCGTGAGCAGACTCGGCGCCACGCTATGTTGTTACATCTTATTGGTATTCGGCATATTATTGTTCTTCTGAATAAAGTTGATTTGCTTGATTTTAACCAAGAACGTATTCATCACGTCCAAAAAGAAGTTGAAGCATTACTCTCTAAACTTGATCTGAAAGCAGAGGTTTTTGTACCCGCTTCTGCATGGGAAGGCGATAATATTTCCCAAAAATCTAACCATATGCCTTGGTATGCAGGTCCGACTTTAACAGAAGCGCTCTCACAAGTACCTCTACCAACACCTCGTGTTGATCTTCCGCTACGTTTACCTGTGCAAGACGTCTATCGTTTTGATAATAAACGTTATGTTGTCGGGCGGATAGAACGTGGATGTGTTTATGTTGGAGATACGCTTGTTATTGGGGCACAAAAGACTCCTGCACGGGTTGCTTCTATTGAAACTTGGCATACACCGCCGCGTACATCAGCTTCAGCGGGGCAATCTATTGCTCTTATTTTAGAACCTGATGTTATCCCTGATCGTGGAGACCTTTTACATACCTCTCAAACGCCACCTATGGAGGCTTCTCGTTTAAAAGCACGTTTGTTTTGGCTTCGTAAAGAACCTCTTCGTGTTGGTGAAACGTTCCGCTTACGTCTTGCAACGGCAGAACACACGGTTACAGTGTCGTCTATTCTTTCTGTCGTCAACCTTGATGATCTAACAGAAAGACCTGATATTGAAGTCCCTCCTGAAGGTTTTGCTGAAGTTATTTTATCGGCTTCTGGTACCATTCAATTTGATCCTTTTACGCCCGGAACAACAGATGGACGTGGGGTATTAGTCGATCGTCAACAACGTATTGTTGGTGGCGCGCCCATTATTGGTCCTGCTGAAATAAAAATAGGGGATAAATCTGTTCACCCAACATTAAGTGCTATTACCTCAAAAGATCGCGCAAAAATAAAGGGGCATAAAGGGGGTGTTTTTTGGTTAACGGGTCTGTCTGCTGCAGGTAAAACGACGCTAGCGCGTGCCGTAGAAAACTATCTGTTTACTCAACATGTAGATGTTTGTGTACTTGATGGAGATACTTTGCGCGCAGGGTTATGCCATGATCTTGGCTTCTCGGAAAAAGATCGTACAGAAAATGTTCGTCGTACTGCCGAAGTCGCACGTCTTTTACAAGACATTGGTCATGTTGTTCTTGTTACTTTGATTTCTCCTTTACGTTCTGATCGTGATCTTGCGCGTCGTATTATTGGTGACTCTTTTAAAGAAATATTCATAGATGCCGATCTTACGCTGTGTGAGCAGCGTGATCCTAAAGGATTATATGCCGCCGCACGTGCGGGGAAAATTAGCCATTTTACAGGTATTGATGCGCCATATGAAGTGCCATCTTCCCCTGCCCTTCATATTCAAACAGGGCACGGTACAATCCAGAGTCATGCGATGAAACTTGCCAAATTTATTGAAGAAAATGTTTTACTAGAGGACATTTTCTGTAAAAGACCCTAAAGTTTGTCAAAGATCATAATGTTTTTTACGAGACTAGGTCTCAGTCTTCGTTCATCGTAGAAAACATTGTAAAAAGTCTCAAATCTAGGGTAATGCATATCAATGCGACAGTTTTTTTTTGCTCTTTTCCAAAGTGGTCATAAACAGATCTTACCAGGTTTTCGTTTCTCTATAACGGCGACACTTCTTTGGACAGGTTTCCTTATCGTTTTTCCTCTCTCTACATTGCTCATTAAACCTTGGCAAGACGGCTTTGGCACGATGCTGTCAGCTTTGCATGATGGGCGTATGTTTGCTGCCTTATGGTTTAGTTTTTCATGTGCAATACTCGCTGCGATTTGTAATATACCTTTTGGGCTTATGCTTGCATGGGCATTAGTGCGGGCACAACTTCCAGGACAGCGTATTGCTGATGCTCTCATAGATTTACCATTAGCGCTCCCAACTGCTGTTACTGGTATTACGCTGGCGACTCTCTATAGTACACATGGTTGGCTTGGTGCTCCATTATCTCAATTAGGTATCACAGCCTCGTACGGCAGATTAGGCGTTATTTTGGCATTGATGTTTGTTGGGCTACCATTTGTGGTAAGAGCTGTAGAGCCGGTTTTACGCACCCTTCCCCATGATCTCGAAGAAGCGGCTATGCTCTTGGGTGCTAGCCCTCGCCAGATTTTTATGCGTGTTATTTTAACACCACTTCTTCCCGCTTTAATAACAGGATTTGGTCTTTCTTTTGCACGAGGTATAGGGGAATATGGTTCTGTTATTTTTATTGCAGGAAACCAGCCATTTAAAAGTGAAATTGCCCCTTTATTGATTGTCGTACGGTTACAAGAGTTTGACTATACAGGTGCAACCGCTGTTGCACTCATTTTATTAGCCATATCGCTTCTTGCTCTGTTTCTTGTTGGGTTGATTCATCGCCGCTTTTCATTGTGGAATGAACCCGCATGAGCCGTTATCTTATATGGGTGATGAGTTGGCTATTTATTGTAGTCATGCTCGTAATCCCTCTTGTTCTCGTACTTACAGAAGCATTACGTAATGGTTTTTTAGCTTCCATGAAGACGCTTTATACACCTGATGCTCTAGCGGCAATATGGTTGACAATACGAGTAACGGTCGTCGCTATTATTATCAATACATTTTTTGGTACTCTGGCGGCATGGGTTTTATCCCGTTTTCGCTTTGTAGGACGTCAAACGCTTCTTGTTCTTGTAGAACTCCCATTAAGTATTTCTCCTGTTGTTTCTGGTTTACTTTGGTTATTGCTTTTTGGAGCGCAAGGATGGTTTGGTCCTTTCCTTGAGCGTTGGAATATTCACATTGCTTTCGCAACATCGGGCATTATTTTAGCGACGTTGTTTGTGACTCTTCCTTATGTTGTACGTACGCTTATTCCCGTTATGGAAATACAAGGACGAGAAACAGAAGAAGTCGCTGTGCTTGCTGGTGCAGGATTTTGGCGAATATTATGGAGTGTTACACTTCCTAGCATTCCTGAAGCGTTAATTTCTGGTATATTACTAACAACTGCGCGTGCATTAGGTGAGTTCGGGGCTGTTTCTGTTGTATCAGGTCACATTCCTGGTGAAACAGAAACAATGCCTTTACGTATTGAAGATCTTTACAATGGGTACCAATCAGTTGGAGCATTTACCATGGCAACTCTGTTGGCTATTATGGCTATGCTAACAGTTTTATTACGTACAGCACCAGATTGGGCCTGTTATTTATGGAAAAAAGATCCATGAGTATTGAAATTTGTGATCTTGTAAGACACGCTTCTGATTCCCGACAGGTACTCCTTGACCATGTTTCTTTAGAGGTACCTAAGGGGTATTTTGTTGCTCTGATTGGTCCTTCAGGTGCAGGGAAAACAACTCTTTTGCGCGCTATTGCTGGTCTTGATCCATATGACTCTGGAACAATTAGCCTTGATGGACGTATTGTGACAGATATACAAGCGCGTGCCGGAAAAATGGGGTTTGTCTTTCAGCACTATGCGTTATTTCCTCATATGAGCGTTGCTAAAAATATTGCTTTTGGCTTGAATATATTACCCGCACGTTCTCGTCCATCACGCAAAGAAATTGCAGCACGTGTTCAGGAATTGTTGGATCTTATGCAAATTCCCGATTTAGGCAACGCATATCCTGCACGTCTTTCAGGAGGTCAAAAACAGCGTGTTGCTTTAGCACGTGCTCTTGCAACACATCCACAAGTATTGCTTTTAGACGAACCCTTTGGAGCATTAGATCCTATTGTAAGGCGTTCTATTCGAGGGTGGTTAAGAGATTTGCATGATAGACTTGGATTAACAACCGTTCTTGTTACACATGATCAGGAAGAAGCTTTAGATGTTGCAGATCGCGTTGTTATTATGCAAGAAGGTCGTATTGTACAAAATGCCTCTCCTCAATGCTTAGATAGCCATCCTGCAACAGAATTTGTTATGGAATTTTTAGGAGAATCTGTCTCATTTTCCGGTGTTATTCATAATGGTCAGATGATTCCTGATGAAAAGACGGCTTTTCCTTTTGCTGTACCTGATTCTTGGGAAAATGGTCCTATTATTGCTATGATTAGACCCTATGAAATAAATTTATTGCCTCCAGATAGACAAACAGACGAACAAACAAACAGGCAAATAGTTAAAATCGAAGCTATTCCTCGTGGTTTTAGAAACGGGTATCGCCACTATACGATTCAGCTTAAAGAGCGTACTATTCCTTTTTTTGTTGCACAAGATGCCGAGATTCCTACTCAACCTAATGGCGTTCTTGTAGGCATAGGGTTAGACGTTAGCCGAGCACGATTATTTCGTCCGAATATCTAAAGCCTATGACGTCTTTTTTACAAAGATGACCTTGCCAATATTTGTATTTGTTTGTAATTTATTTTCTTTAGAGAGAATAATAGCGAATTTGTAAGGTTTCTTAAGCGTGGAACGCAGAAATAATCGTCGTACCTCTGACGGTAATAGTGTTGTTACGGCAAATAGTTTATTAAATGGACGAGTTGTTTGGCTTGACCATGCAGGACAATGGCAAGACTCTATTGCGTGTGCTCAAATATTTCCTAATCACCAGATTAAAGAGATACTCGATTATCAAGCGGGGAAGGCTTTTGCCGAACAAGTTGTAGGTGTTTACGGTGTTCAGATTCAACTTTCTTCTTCAGGACCTGAACCAATAACAATACGTGAGCGTATTCGTGCTTTTGGTCCTGGTGTATATACAAAAGGTTCCTGACTGACGTGTGTGGAATACAATGATGACATCCCGATGCTCTTCTGCCCCTATTGGGCTCTACGTTTATGATGATGTAGACCGTAACTTTCTTAAACAGCGTGTCGAACAGTTCCGAAATCAGGTACAACGTCGCCTCTCTGGAGAGCTCAGTGAGGAAGAGTTCAAGCCTTTACGTCTTATGAATGGTTTATACCTTCAATTACACGCCTATATGCTTCGTGTCGC
Organism: Acetobacter sp.; assembly: GCA_017474285.1. Lineage (GTDB taxonomy): Bacteria > Pseudomonadota > Alphaproteobacteria > Acetobacterales > Acetobacteraceae > Acetobacter. The sequence continues at coordinate 18,195 of JAFVHT010000008.1, read as the reverse complement.
TATTCCTTACGGCGTTTTAAGTGCGCAGCAAATGCGAACTTTAGCTTTTGTTGCCCGGAAATATGATCGGTCTTATGGGCATTTTACAACGCGTCAAAATATTCAGTTTAATTGGATTAAATTAGAAGATGCTCCTGATATTTTAGCTGTTCTTGCTAAAGCAGATATGCACGCTATTCAAACAAGCGGCAATTGTATCCGTAATATTACGTCTGACCCATTTGCAGGGGCTGCACAGGATGAAATTATTGATCCAAGGATTCATGCAGAAATCTTACGGCAATGGTCGACGCTTCATCCTGAATTTACATTTCTACCCCGTAAATTTAAGATTGCAATTTCAGGAAGTACGCAAGACCGTGTTGCGGCGCGTTTTCACGATATTGGTCTTCTCGTACGTGTCGGTGAAAATGGGCGGGCTGTTTTTGAGGTTTATGTCGGTGGTGGGCTTGGGCGCACGCCTACGATAGGTACATGCCTTATAGCTGATCTTCCTGAGGAAGATCTTATTGCCTATCTTGAAGCGATATTACGCGTTTATAACGAATATGGACGACGTGATAACATTTATAAAGCGCGCATTAAAATTCTTTTACAGGCTTTAGGTGCTGAAGAATTTCGTAACAAAGTGGCTGCAGAATTTGCTAGTATGGATCGTACACGGTATCGCTTGTCACCAGAAATCGTAGATGCTATCCGTGCTCGTTTTCATGAACCTCTTTTCGAGGATAATCCTTGTGTACAAGAAAAACTTTCTCAACACCTAGAAGAGAACGCAGAATTTGCCTCTTGGGTTCAAACGAATACACATCCTCATAAACACCCAAACTATTGTAGCCTTACGATTTCTTGTAAACCTATCGGTGGTGTTCCTGGTGATGTTACATCGGCACAAATGGATCTCCTCGCAGATTTAGCTGAGCGTTATAGCTTTGGTGAATTACGCGTTACCCATTTACAAAATATTGTATTAGGCCATGTTCGACAAGATCATCTTTTTACTCTCTGGAAAGCCCTCCAAGAACATCGCTTAGAAACATCGAACATTGGTTTAGTTACTGACACCGTTACTTGTCCAGGGTTAGATTATTGCTCTCTCGCCAATGCGCGCTCAATACCTATTACTCAAAAGTTGAGTCAACGTTTTGCAGATCCTGAACTCCAACGTAAAATTGGTCCTCTTCGTCTTAATATTTCTGGGTGTATCAATGCTTGTGGGCATCATCATGTAGGGCATATTGGTATTCTTGGTGTTGATAAACATGGGACAGAGGCTTTTCAAATCACACTTGGAGGTAATACCGGTAATCAATCGTCTATTGGTCAAATTCTTGGTTCTGCTATGTCTGAAGACGAAACTGTTGAAGCTATTACCCGCATTATAGAGACCTATCTTGTCCAACGTCATTTAGACGAAAGTTTTATAGAAACATACCGCCGTTTAGGTACAACACCTTTTAAGGAAGCCGCTTATGCCGTTGCTTGAAAATGGTCATGTGATCCAAGATACTTGGCAAAAAGTACCAGATGGACAGTCTATCCCATCGAATAGTAATGTTTTACTTCCTCTTTCCAGATTAGAAGAGGGTCTAAAAAGCGTTTCTATTGGACAACTCGGTATTATTTTAACGCCTGAAGACCAAGTAAGAGATTTGCATTCTGCTTTGCCTCATTTGGGTATGATTTGTTTAACATTCGTTTCATTTCGTGATGGTCGTCCATTTACACAAGCCTCTATTCTTCGTAGACAACTAGGGTATATTGGCGTTTTAAGAGCACAAGGGTATATTTTACCTGACCAATACGAATTTCTACGGCGTTGTGGTATCAATCAGGTATTGATAGACTCTGAGGATGCTGTTTCTACGTGGAAAACAGTCCATCATCGTTTTTCTATAGCCTATCAACCCTCTGTTCTTAATGAAGTGGGAGAAGGTTTTGCGTTTAGAAAATGGCTTTCTCCCTAGTCTGTATTGGAAAAATCTAACACGAAACCTTATCTAAAATAATTTTTATTGAATTAAGTAGAAACGGAAGAGGTAGTCATTCTATGCCAGAACAAAGTTCTGATGTACAACTTACAACTATAGATATCAACAGATTGAAAACATTAATGTGTCAATTGTTGAATGCATTATGTCTAGCACAGTCTCATCATTTTCGGAGTAATGAGTTTCTTGATTTTGTTTCTTTTTTACGTCGGTTTATGACGAAATTAAATGGGATTTTTACTTCAAAAATAAAAGTTCCTGTTCGTTTCGAAGATGAAATCAACGATCTTCTTCGTTGCTTTAATGCGTCAACCAATTATACGTTTTCAGAGGTCATGACTCGACAACGATTAGTTAAAAGACGTTTGTCTGATTTATATAATTCGTTATAATTATAATTCAGGTTAGTAATACGATTTTAGTTTTAATGCTGTCATGAAACAGCTTCTTACCTTATTTAAGAAAATAAAAGATTGTTTTCCTAATCAAAGAAAATATTCTCTTTCTCTTTTATGGTATTTAATTGGTGTCTTATTAACACCATTCTTACCTTTTTTCTTATGGTGGCGTCAAACGCAGGGTAAGGAATATCCTAACCGCGTCCGTGAAAAAATGGGTTTTGCGTCATGTCAGCGACCAAAAGGTTTATTGATATGGTTTCATGCAGCGAGTGTCGGAGAATTGGTTTCTATTTCTCCTCTTGTAAAAACTCTTTTTGAAAAAGCGCCTTCTCTTTCTATTCTCATAACAACGGGCACAGTTACAGCAGCAGATATGCTCGCGCGATCTTTGTTTCACCCAAGGCTTATTCATCAGTTTATGCCATTAGATACGCCAAGATGGGGACAACGTTTTCTTCATTTTTGGCGTCCAGAAATTGCTATTTTTACAGAAAGTGAGCTTTGGCCAAATATATTAGCACATTGCGTTGCATGTCATATTCCTATTGTACTTATTAACGCACGCATGTCTTCTTTATCTTTTAAAGATGGCAATATTTTCCAATGACAATAAAAAAAATTCTTCAGTGCTTTACTTGGATATCGGCGCGAACAGAAAATGACGCACAACGATTTATGACGCTTGGTGCCCGTAAACCTCTCTGTGTAGGTGATCTTAAAACAGCAGCCCCTGCCCTTTCTGTTGTTGATACTCAACACTATATTTTAGCACGTAACGCTATTGCTGATCGTCCTGTTTTTCTTGCAGCTTCAACACATGTCGGAGAAGAAGAACACATTATTCGCGCTGTGTACAATGTTCGTGAAGTTATCCCTAATATTTTAGCGATTATTGTACCAAGACACCCTCAAAGAGGGCACGATATTGTGAGCTTACTGGGTTCTGCTCCACAGCGTAGCCTTGGACAATTTCCTACTCTACAAGATACTTTCTGGGTTGGAGATACTCTAGGTGAGTTAGGACTTTTTTTTCGTTTAGCAAATTGTGTCTTTATGGGGAATAGTTTACCACCTTGTACAGGAGGAGGACATAATCCTTATGAACCTGCACGATTGGATTGTGCTATTGCAAGCGGACCACTGATTGACAATTTTCTTGAAGCCTTTCAAAACATGCAAGATAGCATTACAATTGTACACAACGCGACACATTTAGCACAATGGGTAGAAAAAATGTTATCTAACCCATTAGAACGAAAAAAACTTGCAGAACAAGCTAAAGCTGTTGCTTTAGCCTATCAAAATTTACCATCCATTCTGGCAGATCATATTTTATCCCTTATATGATATATTTCAAAGCACCTACGTTTTGGTACAATCCACAATCTCGATTTTTTCCTACTTTACTTACCCCTATAGAATGGGGTGTAACACGTGTTACCGAAGCACGAGCAGACAGGCATGCTTATGCTTGGAAAGCACCTATACCGGTGTTATGTTGTGGTAATATGACGACAGGTGGTACAGGTAAAACGACTGTCATTATAGATTTTGCCCGAAGGCTTATGCTACGAGGAAAAACTCCTCATATCCTTACAAGAGGGTATAAAGGGCGATATACCAGTACGCATTTTGTCAATTGTGAAAGAGATACGGCTTATGATGTTGGAGATGAAGCCCTTTTACTAGCAAAATATTGTCCTGTTTGGGTTGGCACTGATCGTGTTAAAACAGCCCGTGCTGCGATTAACGCAGGCGCTGATTGCCTTCTTATGGATGATGGTTTTCAAAACCCTGGTCTTCATAAAACTTTTTCTCTCTTAATTATAGATGGCACAACAGGATTGGGTAATGGTCGTGTTTTACCTGCCGGTCCTTTACGGGAAAAAGCAAATACAGCTCTCAGGCGTGCTTCTGCTCTCCTTCTTGTCGATGAAGATCTTACAGATTTTACCTCTTATATTACGCAACAAAAAAAGCACATTTTGCCGATTTATCAGGGATATTGGCAACAAACTCAAGAAGTTTCTTCTCTTATAGGAAAAACTTGTATTGCCTTTGCAGGATTAGGTAGACCAGAAAAGTTTTTTTCAGGGTTACAAAAAGCAGGTGCCTTTTTACAACAAACTATTTCCTACCCTGATCATTATTATTATAAAAAACGTGATATAGATTTTCTAATTGCTCTTGCCCATAAATACAATAGTCTTCTTGTGACCACACCAAAAGATGCTGTACGATTACCTTACTTTTTCCGACAACAGGTAAAAGAAATTGATGTTACTCTCCATTGGCATAATCCAACAATACCAGAGCATATATTGGATACCCTGTTAGGCGTACAGGTATGAAAAAATTACAATATAAATTTGAAGCAATATGCCTTCGGTTCATATTAGCTTTACTTGAAGCTTTACGTGCTGATTATGCCTCTACATTATCGGGACTATTTTTTCGTTTCATTGGTCCATTATTACCTGTATCACGTGTTGCCTATCGTAATCTAGAACTCGCTATGCCTGATCTTGATAGTACGAAACGTAAACACATTGTACGTGACATGTGGGAAAATCTCGGTAGAAATTTAGGAGAACTGCCTCATTTGGCTACTCTTAAAGAAAATACGCCTCAAGGACCGGGCTTTGAGATTCAAGGAGGTCATTATCTTCGCCCTCTATTAGAAAAAAATAGTTCTGTACTTTTTATTTCTGGACATATCGGAAATTGGGAATTATTACCCGTCGCTATTGCACGATATGGTCTTTCTTTTGCCTCATTTTATCGTGCCGCCAATAATCCTGATGTTAATCAAATCATTATAGAAATGCGTAATAAAGCATTAGGAACAAAAGTGATGCCTTTCTTTACCAAAAGTATGCGTGGTATGTTTTCTGCCATAACCCATGTTATACAAGGCGGTAGACTAGGTATATTGGTCGATCAAAAAATGAATAACGGTATAGAAGCTTCTTTTTTCGGTCATTCTGCTATGACAACACCTGCCGCTGCCATAATCGCTCTTCAATATCATTGCCCTGTTATTCTAGGGTATGTTAAACGACTTGGTCCAGCACGACTACGTGTTGTTGTAGAAGCTCCCCTCCTTCTCCCCGATACAGGTGACAAACAAGAAGATATTCGTTTACTCACGCAAATTTTTAATAATCACCTTGAAGTATGGATAAGACAGCATCCGGAAAGTTGGCTTTGGCTTCACAAACGCTGGCCAAAGGATTATTATAAATAAATTACTTGTTTTTATGTTAATGAAACATATCACAAACTATTCCTCAATTTCTAGAAAGTACTCTGATGATGACTTCTTTACTTTCGCGCTTTTTTTCTTTTCGTATCTCTACATCTGCATTATTGGTGTTTCTGAGTGTTCAGCCTTTTTATCAGGCTCATGCGGCAGAAAGTATACAATCTGTTGTTGATAAAGCCGCATTAACCGTTGAAGATATTTTTTCAACGGCAGGGAGTCGTAAAAATTCTCTTGAAACTGATTTAGCAAAAGCACGGGCTGTTATGATTTGTCCGTCTTTGTTTAAAATGTCGTTCGGAATCGGTGGATCACACGGTAATTGTGTCTTACTCGCACGTGACGCGCGTGGTTCGTGGTCAGATCCAGCATTTTATACACTAAGCTCTGGCAGTTTGGGTTTTCAATTTGGGGTTCAAAGTGCTGAAATTATTTTCTTTATTATGACCGACAGAGGTTTACAAGCTTTGTTAGATAGTCAATTTCAGTTTGATTCTAACGCAAGTGCAACTTTTGCTAACATGAGCACTGCTGCTGCTGCTGGTACTGCAGGTGCTAAAAATACGGATATTCTTATCGCTCAAAAATCTGCAGGCGTTTTTGCTGGTGCTTCACTAGGAGGAAGCAAATTGACCGTTAATAGTGATTATAATAGAGGCTATTATAAGCAGTTTGTCGGTCCTGAAGATATTGTTGTTAGTATGCGTGTTAATAACCCTGATGCTGACCCTTTACGGCGTGTACTTATGCGGTACTCAAACAAGGCACCACAAAGAAAAGTCATTGCGACAGAAACGATCAATGAAGATTTTACACCAAATGCAAGTAGTGGCGATATTAGAAGCGAAAACGTTAGCCAAGAAAAGCTAACACCTCTTTCAAAGTAAATCATTATAAATCATTAGGGTGAATCATTGGGGTGTCTTTTTAAGAGAAATTTCTTTTTCTCTTAACAGAGAAACATAGTGATTATGTTCCTCTAATGTTTTTGAGAAATGATGTCCGCCTGCTCCATCGGCTACAAAGTAAAGTGCTTCACTTTTAGCTGGATGGGCTGCAGCTTGAAGAGAAGATATGCTTGGTGTACATATAGGACCTGGAGGGAGCCCTGTATTAAGATAAGTATTGTAAGGACTTTGTACCTGTAAATCTGTATGGCTTAAAGGACGTCCTAAATGAGTTTTGCCGTGTGTTAGAGCATAAATAACAGTAGGATCAGTTTGAAGTTTCATACCTTTTTTAAGACGATTGAAAAAAACACGTGCAACAAGAGGACGTTCTGTCGAAAGAGCAGTTTCTTTTTCAATAAGTGAAGCAAGAATTAACAAATCTTTCGGATTTTGCAATGTTATTTGAGTATCTCTCTCTTCCCATGTTTTATGAAGAGTATTCGTCATATCTGTTTGCATTCTTTTAAGCAAATCTTTACGTTGGCTATTGCGTCGATAATTATATGTTTGTGGAAGTACACTTCCTTCAGCCGGCAAAGGGGTTATACCTACTAAAAACGGCGCATTATCCAATATTTTTTTAATTTGATAGGCTGTTAATCCTTCAGGAATGGTTAATTTATGTTCAACGGGTTTACCATGTCGCAAAATCCATAAGACATGCTGCATAGAACTATGCGCAGGAAAATGAAATTCTGCAGCATGTAAACGTCCATCTTTACGCGTTAGAACAATAGCGATTTGAAAAAGCGAAGTTGTCCACCAACTCGACGAAAGAATACCTTCTTTTTGTAAACAAGTTATCGTAGAGGCATAGCCTCCATGAGGAATAACAACCTCAACATCACGTATAAGTGGACCGGGTCGCATATAGTCATGCCACGCCTTACCGATAACAGCAAGAGCACAAAAGGTAAAGACGACCCCTGTAATCACAAACCATTTAAAAGTGGACGTTTTCCACCCCTGATTCATTAGAAGAGTTTGCTTCTAATTTTAAATATGACGAACAATTAAACTTGCGTTAGTTCCACCAAAACCAAAACTATTGGAAAGAGCCGTCGTAATTTTTCGTTGTTGCGCCTGATGCGCAACCCGATCAATAACACTTTCACGTGAGGGAGAATCTAAATTCAGTGTAGGAGGCGCTACATTATCCCGAATAGCCAAAATTGAAAAAATAGTTTCCACAGATCCCGCCGCACCAAGCAAATGTCCAATAGAAGATTTTGTTGAAGACATAGCAAGTTGACGAGAACTTTCACCAAAAAGCCTTTCAACAGCCTCTAACTCTAAATCATCTGCCATAGTAGAGGTACCATGTGCATTGATATAGTGGATATCTGCAGGCGTTAAACCAGCGTTTTTCAATGCGGCAGACATAGACCGAAAGGCACCGTCATGCCCTTTTGCAGGCGCTGTAATATGGTAGGCATCTCCAGACATACCATATCCGATAATCTCAGCGTAAATCTTTGCGTTTCGTGCTTTAGCGTGTTCATATTCTTCAAGCACAAGAATGCCAGACCCCTCCCCCATGACAAAACCATCACGATCTTTATCCCATGGACGCGAAGCAGCTTGAGGTCTATCATTGAAGCCTGTAGAAAGCGCACGTGCAGAACAAAATCCCGCAATACCAAGAGGACAAATCGTCGCTTCTGCACCCCCAGCCACCATGACGTCGGCATCACCGAGCATAATAAGACGAGAGGCATCGCCAATAGCATGCACACCTGTTGCACACGCTGTTACAACAGAATGATTCGGACCTCGAAAGCCATATTTAATAGAAACATGACCTGAAACAAGGTTAATCAGCGCAGAAGGAATAAAAAAAGGAGAAAGCCGTTTTGCTCGTCCTTCATGTACCGTAATAGAAGCATCATAGATGGCTTGTAACCCACCAATACCTGCCCCAATCATAACACCTGTACGACATTGATCTTCTTCAGAAGTTGGAAGCCAACCAGAATCATTAACCGCTTCTGTTGCAGCAATAAGCCCCATATGAATAAAGCGGTCCATTTTCCGCTGGTCTTTTACGGGAACCCATTCTGCAAGCGTTAATTTACCTTCTGCCGTTGGACCTTCAGGCACTTCACCGGCAACATGGGCAGGAAGATCACTTGGATCAAATTGGGTAATTTTCCCAATACCACTTTCCCCCGCAATGAGACGTGACCACACATTCTCAAGACCGAGACCAAGAGGTCCAACAATACCCATACCTGTAACGACAACGCGTCTAGAGTCTAAACTTCTTCTGGCTAACAAACTAGCCTACCCTTATCTCACTATACACCATGTTCCTTGGTTATATAGACACCAAGGAACTCACTTTACTGACGCATTCAACAAGCGTTTTAGTTGCCTTTTTGTTTTTTGATATACTCAATGGCTTCGTTGACTGTCGTAATTTTCTCCGCGGCATCTTCCGGGATTTCAACATTGAAAGCTTCTTCAAATGCCATCACTAATTCTACAGTATCAAGGCTATCGGCACCAAGATCATCAACAAATGATGAGTCTGGAGTCACTTTGTCTTCTTCGATACCAAGATGTTCGACAACGATTTTCTTAACTTTATCAGCGATTTCGTCCATTTGCTTTTCAGTCTCTTTCAATTTTATAAGTTTAGAACAAAGAACAACTAAAACACCTTACGCCAAAGGTTAAAGTTAGCGCAGAGGCATCGTAAGAGGAACTATAACACAAAGGTAAACATTTTCAACCCTAATCCTTCAACAGGCTCATCTTGTTTACTTGTTTACCTCAGGCTATTAAGTGTAACACAGAACAAGCGCAGTATATACCATGTTTTTTAGAACATAGCCATACCACCATTAACATGGAGAGTCGTGCCAGTAACCCACCCTGCTTCTTCAGAAGCAAGATATAACACAGCTGCTGCAACATCTTTCGGTTGTCCAAGTTTTCCTAAAGGTATTGTAGAGGTCAGTTTCTCTTTTTGCATGTCAGATAAAACATCTGTCATAGGGGTTTCAATAAAACCGGGTGCAACAACATTGACTGTAACCCCACGCCCTCCCACTTCTTGAGCAAGAGATTTGCTCATCCCAATAAGACCAGCTTTTGCAGAGACATAATTGGCTTGTCCTGCATTTCCTGTAACGCCAACGATTGAAGAAATATTGATAATGCGTCCAGATCGACGACGTAACATTCCTTTTAGAACAGCACGACAAAGCCGAAAAGGCGCTGTGAGATCAACTTCTAAAACTTCGTTCCAATCAGCATCTTTCATACGCAATGCTAATGTATCTCGTGTTAAACCTGCGTTATTCACCAAAATATCAATACTCGTATTGGTAAGTTTTTCTGCGCGATCAATAAGAGCATCAGCAGCAGCTGGGTCTGTCAAATTTGCCGCAACATGAAACGCCTTATTCTGCCCTAATTCTTGGGCATATTGTTCAATAATATTTTCTCGTGTACCTGAAAGAATAACGGTTGCACCTTGCTTATGGAGTACACGCGCAATAGCCCAACCAATACCTCCTGAAGCACCTGTAACAAGGGCTGTTTTTCCATCTAATTTAAACATATCCATGGTTTCGCTTTATCAAAGAGATTTAAGAAAAGAGTCAACATCAGCAGGTGTGCTGATATTCAACGTAGAAATATCGGGAGCAATACGTTTAGCAATACCAGAAAGAACTTTTCCAGCGCCAACTTCAACAAAAGTATCAACACCTATTCGTACCATTTCATGAATGGTTTCACGCCATCGTACACGACCAACAACTTGTTGAGCAAGATTCTGCCGAATCACATCAACATCTGTTTCACAACATGCTGTAACATTACTGATTAGCGGAATAACCGGCGCCACAAGATGCGCTTGTGCTAAGGCTTCAGCCATAACGTCTTTTGCCGATTCCATAAGCGATGAATGAAAAGGTGCAGAGACAGGGAGAGTGACAGCACGCTTAATTTTCATTTCTTTAGCGATAGTAATAGCCTTTTCAAGACATGCCATTTTACCCGATAAAACAATTTGCCCACCACCATTATCATTGGCAATTTCAAGATTTCCTACACCACCACATTGTGTACAAATCTCATTTGCTTGTTCTATACTTGACCCAATAAGAGCGAGCATGCCCCCTTCACCAAGAGGCACAGCGCGTTGCATAGCTTGACCACGTAACCGTAATAAACGCGCCGTTTCGGGAATCATCAGGGCTTTTCCTGCAGCAAGTGCTGTATATTCCCCTAAAGAATGCCCGGCTAAAACAGTAACAATTTTACCAATATCAAAACCCCCTTCTTGTTCAAGAACACGTAACACCGCCATAGAAACAGCCATTAATGCAGGTTGCGTGTTTTCAGTACTCGTCAGAGAGTCTGCAGGACCGTTAAAAATAATTGTAGAGAGATGATCACCTAAAGCGTCATCAACTTCTTCAAAAACAGCCCGTGCAGCAGGAAACGCATGTGCAATGTCCTGCCCCATACCAACGGTTTGACTCCCTTGGCCGGGAAAAATAAATGCGTAAACAGCCATGTTTTTATCTCACAAACTTATTCTACAAAGAGTTATGACGAAGGTTTTAGAATAATTTTAAGGATACGAGATGATCATATCGCCTGTGTCATCTATCGTGTTACTACTCTTACTATAATGACCACAACGCATAAATCTAAAATCTAACAAACCAATTTATAAAAACATTTTTAACATATAAGATAGAATCGGCAAATCGACAAGAGTGACAAGAATTTTAGAAACTTAAACCAATGGACGTAAAAGCACACGATTCAGACTCTCTAAAATATGAAAACTTTCGTGCCAGACTTTCTTAAATTTTTGGTCATTTACACCGCGTTCTTTAAGAATATCGGCAATCTCACCAACTGTACGCACACCATCTATAAGAGGTAAAATACCCCGCGCTTGCGGTGGCAAGGCTATAGGAACCATCAAAGTACCAAAAGCAAAAGGTAAGGTATTATCAGGGTGCATCTGTTTAGCAAGTTCAACGCCTGGTATTTCCCGCATAATCGGTACACTTTCAGGTGCGAGAGGATCTAATCGCGTTGGTTTTTGACCTTTTCGCACGACATAAGCAACATGTGTTGCCATATTACCACAAAGATTTTCTGCAAGAGCCGCCTGTTCATACCATGACAAAGTAGCGCTTTGTTGGCGAATTTTTGCATCAGGCACAAAAAGTGTTGGATTATAACGAGCAGGCTCCATTAAAACCGTTGTCTCAAGCCCTGCCTCATCAAGAAGAGCAAGAAATTCTGTAATCGTGTAAGCTCTATCTCTTGGGTTCAATAATAAATCATAAAGCCCTGAATCTCCTCCTGAAAGATGATCTCCAAAATTACCATTTTGGCGTAACCATGCCGTTGCAGGAAGTGTACGCATAACCCTACGCGCCATATCAAAGCGTTCTTGTGGGGACCATGTTAAAGGGGCTAAACTTTGCAAGGCGTCTTGGAGCATATAAACCCCTGTTCTCCCATAGGGAGCGTAGACCATAAGCCCCATGCCTCCGCCAGAATTAAGCTGGTTTACCAACAAAGTAAGCGTTTCTAAAGGGCTAGGAAGATGGTGCAAAACACCACAACAATCAATATAATCAAAACTCCCCAATGTCTTAAGCGTTGGTGGGTGTGTTAAATCACCTTCAATAAATTGAATATTCTTTAATTGCCTAATTTGAGCACGTTTTGCGCTATGCTTAAAGCATTACGAGAGCGATCAAGGCAAATAACTTCCCCCTGGCGGTTTGCACGAGCAAGATGTGTGGCAAGCATAATTGCGCCATCACCAGTACCACACCCGGCAATAAGTGCCCGTAAAGGTGTGCTGACCGGGCGAGTAGCCCCAAAAACCCAATAGTCAATTTCACGTAAATGGCTTGGACTACCAATTAAAAGCCGTGTGTGTTCATCTAAAGGATTACGTTGAGGATAAGGATATGCTTCATATTGATCCGCTAAACTTAAATCTTGTAAATCGGTTTGTTGTTTCATGATGTGCACACATTTTAACGTATCAATAATTTACCGCGCTGCCATGCTTCTGCGGCTTCATGAGCGGTTAAACCCTCTTTATGAATCGCATAATCCATAGCCGTTATAATTTTAGCGCTTAACATAAGCTCTTCTAATTCATCGAGCATATCTTGGTCGAGTTGCTGTTGCTCTAGAAGATTTTTACGGATAAGAATACGTGCCGTTTGTTCTTTTCCCATAGCGGTAAGCGGGTCAGAAAGAGGTTTTAACGTTGTCCGATAAAAAAGATAGCAAGGATAAAATAAAGGAATCAAAACAGGTTGATTCTCTGCACTCATAGCACTGAGTTCTGTCAGTGCTTCAGAATCAGGGAGTACATGAAGAGTAAATCCTGCTTTATCAAGTTCGTAACGGTGCAGCACTTTTTCCATCGTTTTTTGAAGGGAAAGAGGTGTTGTAATATTTCGTGATAAATTTTCCCCCTTTGAGGCAATATCCGCCAAAGAGGATAACGGCAACGTCTCATTACAAAGGCAACAATAGGCGTTTACTTTGAAAAGATCGCCTAAAGGTGTTACACCATAGGCAAGCATATCAGCATCGATATCTGGTAACCATGCAGAAACAAAAAGATCTATTTCTTCTTGCATAAGCCTTTGAATAAGATCGTCTCTAGAGCCTGTTATTTGTCTTACATCGCAATCATTTGCTTCTAAAACGCGCATAACAACTGCGGCAGTTGTCTCATGAACAGTAGACTCTGGACAAGCAAGCGTTAAAACGGACATGGTTTAATCCCTTATTTGATGGATAAAAACACTCTTATCAACCAATGATACAAAACGTGTGTTAGGATGCGTTATTGTCTCTCTAAAACGACTATAAAAAGACTCTAAAGACTCTAAAGAAACACTTACTTTTTTAAGCGACCTCATTAAAGTTTATACTGAATAGTAAAATAGTGAAATCTTTAACAAACTCTCCTTAATCTTTTATGTTCTTTTTTGGTGCTCGTTTATGGGTCGTTTTGTACAGATTTTGTACACTCGTCGATTACAGTTGAGTACAAATATATGTTCCACCATATGTTCTATGGGTACAGCTGAAATCTATCGTTATATTTAGCGTCATATTTCGTTATTAAACTATTTTAATAGTATACCCTAATGTTATAACATATAAACAAACTGTAACATTTAGAAAAACAAGACTTAAATGTTACTATAACATAATACGGACTCAAATGTTACTTTAAATGTTACGTTTCAATGAAATAAGACGTTGTACTCAAAAGAAAAATCTGTTATGGTTTTAACATGGCGAATATAAATTTTACTGTTCAAGGCAAAGGTGGTGTCGGAAAGTCTGTTTGTGCGACTTTGCTGGCACAATATCTTCAAAAGAGATCAGGTCAATTACCGTTTTGTGTCGACCTTGACCCTGTCAACACCTCTTTTAAGAGTTTTAAGGCACTCAATGTGCAAGATTTTAATATTCTCGATGAAAACAAACAAAACATTGAGCCTAAAGCTTTTGATAAAGTCGTAGAAACTCTACTCGAGCAAGCTACAACCGGAAACGATAGCATTATCGATGTCGGCACGATGACGTTTTTACCTTTGTCTGGCTATCTCAAAGAAAACGATACCTTTACACTCTTCGCTAGTGAAACTGACGAAGGCTACTCTCTCAACAATATCTTATTACACGTTCCTATTGTTGCTGGACAGATGTTCAACGATACCAAGCAAGGACTTCAAACTATTTTAGAGTTCCCGGGTCGATTTCAAGTTATCATCTGGTGTAATCCTATGAACGGCAAACTAGACGACTATCTTAAAGACGATGTTTTTAAGAATGAGAAAATAGAAGCGTATATTGTTCTTCCTGTTTTAACAGAAGCAACTTTTGGACGTGACTTTAAGGATCTCTTGGAAAGTAAACGCACATTCGATGAAGCCTTATCTGATGAAAAGCTCTCTATTGTTGTGCGTCATCGCATAAAACAGATCCAAAAACGTGTCTACGACACAATTGCCCGTATCCCATTCCTTTAAGAAAATAAACTATGTTACGAGAAGTTCCTACACCCACACCTGAAGAACAAGAAGCACGCTTAGCAGAAGTCGTCAAGCTGATCTTAAACCGCAACGGCATAAAATTAGATAAAGACGACCCGCTTTTGATTATCCATACATTAAATCAACATTTGATACAAAGTCTTGGAACACAACAAAACGAATTGATGAGAAACTTCTACCACAACATCATGGAAAATGTCGAATATGCCAAACAAGAATGGTGTAACAACGCAAAAGAAGAAGCCAACAAAATCTTGTTTAAGGCTAGCAATGCCAGCACAGAACTGTTCCAAGTGCGGCTAAAAGATGCCACAGATGAAATGGTCTCAAAATTGCAAAAAGCCAGCACAAAAATAGAAAAACAATTAGACACTAAAACACAAAACTATAAAACTCTCTTCCAAAAAAGCCTATACTTTCTCATCGGCGCAACAGCTATCAACGTCCTTACCGCTATCCTCCTCATCATCATGTTCTTATAGCGACACATGAGGTTGTTCTGTATGTTTGTGTTGAGTATATGAGATTGACGTTTTAACAGTCTTTTCTGGCTTTAGCCCAAACTTCTCGTTAAATTCAGCAGGCATTTTAAGACCTAACGCTTCGGCTATCTTGGTTAAAATCTCTGGGGTTGGGTTACCTTCACCTAAAAGAATTTCGCATAAATCGCTTCGGTCTATTTTTGTTTTACGGGCAAGTCTACTTAATGCCTGTGCACGCAGTAAAACACCTAAAGTAGAGCCAATAGAGTGCAAAGTAACTTCAAGTCCATCTTCTTCTTTAAGTGAAATATTTAAGTATAACTGTCTATCTTCTTTACTCACAATATACTCTGCTGAATCGAAAGTGCTTAATTTGGCGTCTTCTTTTGTGATGACAGTATCATCGTCGTCGTGAATGTTTGTCATGATTTATTCCTCCCATTCTTTGGCGAGTTTGCGTGCTTTAGTGATATCTCTCTCTTGTGTAGATTTGTCACCACCAACAAGTAACAGAATGATCATACCGTTTCTTTCAGTGTAATACACTCTATAGCCGGGACCATAGTGAATTTTAAGCTCTGAAATCCCACCACCAAGAGATTTGTGATCGCCAAAATAGCCTTCTTCTTTTAAAAAATCTAATCGACGAGAAATACACAAACGTGTTTCTTTGTCACGCAATTTGTCGAACCATTTTTTGAACGTTTTTGTTCTTTTAATATGATAGCGAGGCATATTTACACATTTATCTTTACATCATGATATAATTTAATCAGGTAATGTTCTGATAAGATCTCTCAAAACTCGTGCGAGAGGTTTTTTTGCTTTAAGGGCGTACATTTTCAATTTATAGAGCTCGATAGAGCTCGTCTTCTTCGAGAGAGAAACAAGTAAAACTCTTTCTCTCATAGCTATTGCCAGCAAAAAAAGCATAATGTGTGACAAGGAACGGTAGTGATAAGGCGTTACGTCCTTAAATAATAATTTTTCCATGTAAACCGTTCCATATTCTTATTTTGTCGATGTTTTCGCTTCTATCATAGGTAAGCGTCAAAAAAAATGTTTTAGCAGCTGAAAAATGATAGCGTTCTTCTAGTTTCAAGGCTGCTAACAGGGCAAGACTTCGGTATTCTTCACCTCTTTCCCCCGCTTTATACCACATTTCCGGCTCTATGTGCGCTTCTGCTGCTGCCCTCTTGGTGTTGGCTTTCCACTCTTCCCAGCCTATCACGTCCCTATTCAATGCTCTTTTCAACTCTCGAACGGCTCTTACCTCTCCAATGAGGGCATCCATGCTCAAAAATTGCTGCTCCTTGCCCAATTTACCCCTGTTGATAAAATCGTCAAACTCAATTTCAGACTGAATTTCATCTTGGGAAAGGCTTTCTCTCTCGTTTTTCTTTTTTATATTTTTCTTTTTCTTTAATATATTCTCGTTAGAGAATATAATTCTATTATATATAGATAAAGGTGAAAATAAAACCGTCTGGCTTACCTCAAGAGCGCTATTTTCTGCCACATTTTCTGCCGCTCCTGAATCTTCCTCCTTCGTTTCTATTTCTACTATTTCTTCCTCTTGTTCCCCCTCTTCCAGATCCCCTTTAAGGCGCCTCAAATCCTTCCGTAACGCCTCTATCAAAACTTTTAAACCTCTAAGAGCTCCCTCTGAACTCTTGCGATGTACCCAATTAAAAAAGAACTTTAACTCCTCCTCTCGCTTAAAAAAAGCTTCCTCACTATATATCTTTTGGGTATACTTAAAGAGTAGTTTCTGTTAGAGAGTCTAAAGAAGTGGTCTGTTTTCTGAACACTTCAGGAATAAGCCTTTAATGAGAGTAACAGGTTGACCGTGGTTTTTGTTTTTTATGCCATGGCGGGTTTAAAGAAGATTATATGAAGATGCCATCTTTTGGTGAACGTCCGTCTTATGATGGTCTTGATGAGCGTGAAGGTCATGCCTCACGCCATACAGTGAGTGATCAACAGGTTATTGCTGGTGGTCCAGAAATAAATGCAACTGTTAAGTGGTTTAATGCCGATAAGGGATTCGGTTTTGTTGAACTTTCCGACGGTTCCGGAGATGTTTTTCTCCATGCTAATACATTAGCCCAAATAAAAAGGCATAGAGTAAACCCGGGTGCGACGCTTGTGGTACAAGTTGGGCGCGGACCAAAGGGGCGCCAAGTTGTGAACGTGATTTCTGTTGATGAAAGCACTGTGCACTCTGAACATACACGTTCGGCACGCTCAGGTTTCTCTCATACACGTTCAACGCGTCCTGCGCCTGATATGTCCAACGTGCAGGAAATACGCGGAAAGGTTAAGTGGTATAATGCCTCTAAAGGGTTTGGTTTTATTGCGCCAGAAGATGGAAGTAGAGATATTTTTATTCATATCTCTATTTTAGAGCGTGCAGGTGTGAATACTTTACACGAAGGACAGACGGTCAATCTTAAAGTTGCTCAGGGACAAAAAGGTCCCGAAGCGGTTGATCTTTTGTCCGAATAAATTTTTATATGAGTCATAGGGTCTGTTGCCCTTATTTTGGGAGTTTACTTTCTTAAACTCTCTGAAAAAGCCCTTTTTTAGGGCTTTTTTATTGTTAGATATAATTTAGATATAATTAGGTAAAGTTAGTTCGTCAAAAATTTTCAAAGATTTTAGAAAATTTATAAAAAACTTATTAAACACAATCCTTATTATTTCCTTTTATTTTCTTGAATACGATTCGATTAAATAAAAATAGAGCTTTCTTTTTTATTTTTTGAGGCGTTATAAAAAACAGAAAAACCGTAAGCTCTCAACTTAAAATATGCGTTTTTTTTGAGGGAGTAGTTATTTGGGTTACTTGAGGAGGAATCCGTGTTCGTAGACTTTAGGTTCTATGGCTTTAGCGAGGGTTTTCATTTTATCGCTTAAGGTTTTTTCAAGGGCGTTAAAGTGTTTGTCTTTACTTTTGTTGTTCATTTTTCCTTTTTCGTTTCTGCCCTTAAAGAACTCTTTAATATTATAGAGTGAGGCATTTACGTTATAG
>JAFVHT010000007.1 GCA_017474285.1 Acetobacter sp. | reverse complement strand
TATTGAGTAAGTCATCCAATAATTCTGGATTGTATAATTGTAAATAGTCAATGACTTCATCAATCTTAACAATTCCGTTTTTAGGTAATTTTAATGGATCCTCTTCTTCGACTTGCAAAACTCCAAATTTTGGTTGTTTATCCAATAACATTGCATCGTCATTATGTAATGGTAAATACCCTAAAGAACATCCATCATGATCGCATTCTAGTCTAACTTGTGTATTTTCTACCGGATTTCTAAATTCTCCTAAACAACGTGCTATAGCTTCTAATATTATTCTGTTTGGCGTAAAAGCAACATTATTTACATGCACAAAAAGATCATTCTTTAACATCTTTCTGATTGTAGGAATGAAATTAGAAGGATCACTTTGTAAAAAGTTAAACGCGTCTGTAGCGCTTCTAAAATTTTTCAAACAAGAACCTAAATGAGACTTTAGGTCATCGCTTAATTTTAGAAACGCCACAGTAAATAGTCCTTAATTTATAAAGATTACCTGCAGCTTGTGGAACCACAAGGATTGGCAGCACCTTTCAACGCATGCCCAAAATGATGCACATAAATTTTGTTTGTGAGTTCAAAAGCTTCTTCTAAAGCACCAGCATCACCTTCTAAACCAAAATAGGGATAATGGTGTAAATATTGTCCGAACAAAAGCAAACAATCTTGAGTATAAGCAAGAGTATCTAATATATGCATATGCCAGTACTCATCTAATTTTTTATTCGGGGACAAGTCAACATCTGGATAACAGATTTGAAGAGCCAGCCACTCTTTGTAAAGAGTGTTGGTAGCCGTGATGTCTTCTTTAGACCAACCATAATAATTTTCTAATTTCGCATTGATCTTCTTATAGTTGATGCCATTTGCTAAAGCCATAGCTTCATCAATTTTGGCTTGTGAAACAAATTTAAAAGAATCCTGTTTAGAAAGATTTTCTTGATTCATAATAAAGCTCAAATTTGCTTCATTTTGAGTTGCACGAACAGACGGAGAAAACATGAGATGACCCCTCTAACAAAAAAAACACGTTAAAAACCATTGATTGAAACAATGTTCTGGAAAGAATATATATATATATACCTTGTCAAGAGTATTTTTACTGTAAGAAGGCGTAAAAATCTTTTAATGATACCGGGTGAATCTTAGGCTGTTTTTACCAACGCATAATACGTATTTAATTTTCACTAAGGCAGAACTTAAAAACCTATAAAAATCTAGGACAAAAATTTTACGTTTTGAGCAGGCGAAAAGTTAAGGTTTCGCCTATTAAAAGGACTTGTGCAGCTTTTCCGAGAAAAAGAGGATCTATTTCTTCCGAAGTTGTATAAAAACCATCAATCGCAACAAGTTCCGCATCAAGACAATGGGTTATAATCCGTGCGTTGGCATGACCGCCAATTCCAGCAATAACGCGCCCACGGAGGGCACCGTAAACATGGACAGAACCACCGGCAGAAACTTCTGCTCCCGATGAAATAGAACCAAAGAGAACAATATCTCCTTCAGGGTAAATAATTTGCTGACCAGACCGTAAAGTTTCTTCTACAAATAATGTTGATGGGGTAAAAGCGGGTGTTTCATCTTGTATCGGAGTAATAGGGCTGGCTGTTCGGTTCGTTATAGGGGCATCTACCCAATCCCATTTTGCAACGGCGGACCAATGACGGTTGCCGTTTTCTATGCCCAAAATGGGGATATGCCGAGCGCGTAAGGCAGGGAGAAGATTGGCTAAATCAGGGGTATCAGTTTTTACAAGGCTTAAATCTAAAATAACGGATTTATTTGTAAAGAAACTCGTAGAACGTGCAATTTGCTCATCAAGAGCAATGAGCCACTCTTTTAAGGGAGGTTCTGGTGTTAAGGTAATGGCTAAAAAAGAACGTCCAGATATACGAATATGAGGAAGAGAGGGAGGAGTAATCAAGGAATAATGACTCTAAATAATAACAAAACGTGGATAATAGGTTAGAGGGAGTGAGATAAAACTATTTTCTATATATTTCGTCTTAAAATGAATAGGGGATTTTTCTGTTAAAACAATCATAGATTTAATGCCCGTTAAATGGGATTAAACGGAATAAATGAAAGCACCCACGAGGAAAAATCCATTATTAAATGGGCTAAAAAGGAAAATACAGAAAGTATTGCATTGATAACAGTGGTAAGGATAAGGGTAAAGTAATATTCCATGGAATACGTTCCTTTGATGGCTACCGTCTACAAATTCTATGGTAAGGGGATGAAAGGAGAAAGGGCAAAGCCTTTTTTAAGTGTGTTAAACTAGAGTGACGATATAGTCTTAATAGAAGAATCTCATGAGAAAAACATTGTACTACATTAAGTGGCATAAGTGGCGTGTAAAAATAACGTGCTTTATAGGTTATTTTCTTTTAGGATGAACACATTATTAAGGACATAATATCACAAAGTTATAAAATATGCGTACTCTTTTTCATTTTCCACTTTGCCCACATAGTCGTGCTATTCGTCTTGTCCTTGCTGAAAAGCGTTTGTCTTTTGAAGTTGTGGTTGAACGTGTTTGGGAACAAAGACCTGAGTTTTTAATGCTTAATCCAGCAGGAAATCTTCCTGTTCTTGTAGAAGATAATGGTTTAGTCGTACCATCTTTTTACGTGATTAGCGAATATTTAGAAGAAGCCTATTGTGATCGGCCTGAGGTTTCTTTGTTGGGGCGTACATTGGCGGAACGTGTGGAAATACGCCGTCTTGTTTCATGGTTTGAAACACTTTTTGCGCGGGAAATAACAAATCGTTTTATTGATGAGCGGGCTATAAAACGCTTAAGTGGGCGTGGTAATCCTGATGCGGGTGCTTTGCGCGACGCCTATACAGCCATGCGATCGTTAATGCGCTATGTTAATGATCTTGCTGAAACAAGAGGCTGGCTTGGAGGTTCTTTTTTATCATTGGCTGATTTTATTGCAGCCGCGCATATATCGTGCCTTGATTTTCTAGGGGATATTGATTGGAGGCGTGTGCCTGCTGTGCGGGATTGGTACGCCCGTATGAAGTCACGCCCTTGTTTTCGTCCATTATTAACCGATCGTGTTACGGGGGTTACACCGCCAGAATATTATACGAATCTTGATTTTTAGTTGTTGAGTAATGACACGCTTTGAAACGCTTGGAAGTGTAATGTCTAAAATGTTGTATGATGAGTGAAGCACTTATTGATGGCTGAGTGTGAGGGCTCTTGTATAGAGGATTTTCTTAGGGACTCCTGTTGCACGTGCCAAAAGTGTTGAGGCATCTTTAACAGAGTAACTCTGTAAAAGTGAGAGAAGAATGGTGTCGAGCGTTTGGGAGGACGTTGTTGGTGTATTTTGAAGAGAAGGCCCAAGGAGGAGGGTTATTTCTCCGCGTGGGGCGTTTTGCGTGTAAAAAAGAGCAAGTTCTTGCAAAGTTCCACGGCGAATCTCTTCAAAACGTTTTGTGAGCTCCCGCGTGACAACCGCAGGGCGTTCTGCTCCAAAAACACTTACGAGGTCTTCTAACGTTTCTACAAGACGATGAGGGGCTTCATACCAAATCAATGTTGCTGTTAAACCGTTTTGTTCAGCATTTTGTATATGTGTAAAAGATTTTTTGCGTGCGCTTTGTCGTGAGGGAGGAAACCCAGAAAACAAAAAAGGATAGGGAGGTAAACCTGATAAAACAAGTGCGGTAAGAGCAGCGTTTGGTCCTGGGATAGCCGTAATAGGAATATCGGCTTGAATTGCAGCTTGGACAAGTTGAAAGCCCGGGTCTGATAAAAGGGGCATACCAGCGTCTGAGACGAGAGCAATAGTTTTACCTGTTTGGAGGCTTGTAATAAGAGATGGAATACGTTGGCGTTCATTGTGTTCGTGCAAGGCTTCTGTTTTAGTCGTAATACCATATTTCTTGAGAAGAGGGGCAGTTGTGCGGGTATCTTCGCATAAAATAAGATCGGATTTTGTAAGCACTTCTATGGCACGGAGGCTAAAATCTCCAAGGTTACCTATGGGTGTTGCAACAAGGGTAAGCCCCTTAAAAGAACCTGTAAAAGAAGTAAAAGACTCTAAAGTATCTGTTGGGGAGTGATGAGATGAGGTATGCATATTGGTTTCCTAAAATGGTGCAAGAAAAAAAGTGCAAAGCACAGCATAAAACAACACAAACGCATAATTTTGGGGGGCGTGTCATGCGAAGTGTTGTTCGGGGTGGGTTGAAATGGGTTGTTGTAAGTTGTGTTATCCTTTCTGATTGTGCCAATCATACACCCTCTCCTCCAACTTATCAGAGGAATTTTACACCTGTTGTTGAGGCGCCTGTTCCTCATAAGGTCGGTGTTTTATTACCTTTAAGTGGACCTAATGAGTCGCTTGGGCGTGAATTGTTAGCAGGGGTAAGGTTAGCCTTAGCGCAAAAAATAAGAAATTCATCTATTATCATGGACGTGCAAGATACGGCAGGGGATTCAGAGGCAGATACCAAAGTTCTTGAGGCTGTTAAAAGGGCTGTAAACCACGGTGATGGTTTTCTTTTGGGTCCGCTTACCAGTGCTGAAACCTCTATAGCAGCACCTGTGGCGACGGCAGCCCATGTGCCTATGTTATCGTTGACAAGTGATAGTGATCAAGCACGCCCAGGGGTGTGGGTTATGGGGATTACGCCTGAAGATCAGGTACAAGCACTTGTCGAACATGCACGCGGTGAGGGTAAACAACATTTTGCGGCACTTTTGCCTGATAATAGGCTTGGGCATGTTATGGGGAACGCTTTGCGAACCGCTTGCCAAAATCAAAATGTGTCTGATCCTGATATTATTTATTATGCAGAAGATACAGAAAGTATTAAAAACGCCCTTAATCAACTTTTAGCCTATGAAACTCGGACAAAAGCAGAGCAACAAGTAACATCGCCGAAAGAAAACGGCAATTCTCAAGAAGAGGCGTTACCGCCAGATCTTGCGGCTGCTTTGGGGGCGCCTACGCCTACAACCCCGCAAAATCCTACGGCGCCAGTCAATCATACAGCAGATTCTCAAAATCAGGTCACGTCTTCCTCCTCTACATCCTCACCACTTCATTTTGATGCGCTTCTTTTAGGTGATACAGGGATCGGCCTTAAACTTGTTATGACAGCTTTATTAGATAAGCATATTGGGGCTCCTAATGTGCAAATTATGGGACCGGGCCTGTGGGCGGCGTTTTCCTCTAAACTTGGCGCGATTCAAGGGGCGTGGTTTGCTGCACCGAATCCATATTTTCGTCAATCATTTGTAGCGCGTTTTATGGCACGCTACAATCACAGCCCGAAACCTTTGGCAGATCTTTCTTATGATGCTGCCCTTGTTGCGCGTACGGCTGCCTTAGGGCGTAGAGGTCAATTTCAACGTGATGTGTTGACACGGCGAAGAGGGTTTCAAGGCGCTAATGGGCAATTTTATTTATTACCTGATGGTCGAGTACAGCGTGTATTAGCTATATTTGAAGTACAAGGTCTTGGCGTACCCGCACATGTTATTGCAACATCGAACCCCATTGCGAACGCAAACTCTAATCTAACGTCTAATCCAATCACTCATTAAAGAAGTGTTAAAAGAAGTGTTACAAGATGGGTGTTCTTTTTTACTTTTTCAAAAAAGCTAGGAACACCCTTTGATGCGCAAGACGCTTTTTTATGAAAGGGTTTTTGACACTAAGGCTATTATAATTTTTAAAGAAAAATTTTATAATGTTATAGCGTTTTCATAATAGCAGTGAGATTTTTCAAAACCTCTTGAGGTTCTTTCTTCTCTAAAACGGCAACTTCTGTAATAAAACGTTCTTGCGCCGATTCAAAAAGTTTACGTTCGCTAAAATTATTGATAACGGTATCATGATTGCGGCGTAAGTCACGAAGAACTTCAGCAATTTGGATAAGATCACCAGAGTTAATTTTTTCTTGGTAAATCACGGCACGTTTTGTCCACATTCCCTTATAAATTTGGGGCTTCTCTTTAATCACAGAGAACGCTTTATCGACAATCTCGCGTGAGGCTACTTTTCGTAAACTTGTTTTATGGGCTTTGTTCATTGGAATACGAAGCACCATTTGACTACTTGAAAAAGAAATTTGAATAATTTCTAATTCAATACCTGCAATATTATCAGTGTAAATTTGGTCAACACGCCCTACACCATGGGCCGCATAAACAACAGAATCACCAGCTTGAAAAGTATTTTTATTTCTTGTTGTAACTTTAGGTGTTGTTTTAGAAGATCGGGCTTTACTATTATCCTTTGATAAGGCTTTAGGAGTCCCCATAAATCTGTCCTATATGGTTAATTATTTATCGTTTCTAAAAACTGTATATTACACGATTATTTTAGTTTTGTATTCCATTTTTAGGTTCTAAAGGCGATAAAACAGGTTCGCCCATAGGTTGGAGTACATCAATTTCAATATTGCGTGCCATTGTTGCCATAGGAAGTGAATGGGGAAAATTCGAAAAAGGATCCTGTAAATCACTCGCACTTTTATCTAAAACTAAAAATAAAATACCGACAAGAGACGAACCGAGCGGTGTAACCCATTCTAGTGTTTGCACCATAGAGAGTGGCAAAATAAAACAAAAAATATTTGTTAAAGCACGGGGTAAAATACAAAATTGAGCGGGGAGAGGTGTGTTTCGGATGCGTTCAAGCCCTCCTTGTGCATTGGCAATATCTGAAAGAATACGGTCTATTTGTCCATGAACGGCACCGTCGATATTTTTTTTGTTGACTTGTTCTGTCACACTTAAACCAATTTGATAAAGAATGGCATTGGGCTTGTTACGGTAAGGCATAATGGCTTTTTGTATGTGAGGGGGCAAAAGGCGCGCAACATCGGCAGAACTATCTTGTTTAGTATCAAGCGCCATACGCAGAGCATGGGGATAAGCCGCTATAGCCATCATAAGGTCATAACGATTCCCTAAAAGAGTACCCGCTTGTCGTCCAAAAGAACGGCAATTGTTGGTAATACTGCCCCATAATGTTCTGGCTTCCCACCAACGGGCATAAGCGCTACTACTCCGAAATCCCATAAACAAAGCTAGAGCTGAACCAATTAAAGAAACAGGGAGAGATGGTTGTTCCATCCACTCTTTATGAAAAACTTTGAAAAGGATAACGACCACAAAATCCCATAAAATCATCAATAATAAAGCATAGCGAACTTCATAAACGATAATCCACAGGCCTATGCGAGGGTTAACAATCACGTGATTCTCCTGAAAGCTTTAATGTGTTTTCGCTACTTTTGTGCAAGTCAGAAAGATAAAAAATATTATAAAAAAGAATAGAAAGCATGCAATATGATTTGTAAAAAAGACAAAAAACATAAATTACGGCTTATGGGTAAATCCCATCAGCGCGCCTAACCATTTTAAGTATTCTGTTGTCAGAAGTTTTATAGACGTTGAGCAAAACGGATGACGTAGGGCAGGAGGTGTTACAGGGTAAGGATAAAGCGTTATTGTCGGCAATACACGGCTTAATTCTAAAACCGCGCGTTGCATATGGTACCCTGCTGTTACAATAATAAGACTATGGGCGTGAATCGTGTGCACCCAATCCGCAGTTTCTTGTGCGTTTTCTATGGTTGAATGGGCTTTATACCCTAATGTAATGCGGGGACGTATGTCAGGCGGTACAGAAACAGGAAAAAGACTCTTGATTGGCGTTTTAGGGGCTACACCTGAGATCAGCAAATAATTTCCGTGATGGTGTGCTAAAAGAGAAAGCGCTGTTTCTACCCTTCCTGCGCCACCGGTAAAAGCTACAATACCATCGGCATGTAAAGAAGACGCGGGGTGTGGGTGTAAAGCGTCATAGAGAAACCAACCAAACCCACAGAGCAAAATAAAAAAAGGGAGTAAAATCACACTTATAAAAACGCTTATCAGTGTATAACCCCATTTCCTTTTTTTGCCGACTATTACGGAAGGTGATGAAGCCATGAGCGTACGAAAAAATGTGTTATAAGCCAACAAAATACATAAGTTAAAATAAGCAACAACAATAATTCTAAAAGTAATGGCGTAGGAAAAATATCGGACACGAGAGAAAAAAAAGAACCATCATCAGAGGAGAGGGGAGGGGTGTCAAAAAGTTGATGAAACGGCGTTGTAAGATAAAGCAAAAAACGTAAAAAACACGCTATAAAGACGCCTACAAGGCTCCCACATACAATAAGGCGCGCTGTTCTATGAGCAAAATATCCCGCAACATAGGAATCGGAAGCCCCTAAATTATGCAAAAGTACCATGGTTTCGCGACAGGTTGTGAGTGTACTATGGGCACATAAAAGCATAATAACAACGCTCGCTACCCCTACAATAAAAAGTACTAATTGGGAACAAGAGAGGAGATAGGCGGAAAGGTCTTGTAAGTAGTGATTCCAGCGGAAATTACGTTCAATAACAAGATCAGGAATTTGTTGTTGAAGCGTTTGTTCAAGAGAAGAGGGCATCGTATTACGGGGTGGCAGACGTATCTCAATCACAGCGGGTAAAGGGAGAGAATTTGTGTCGATCGTTCCAATCCATGGGGTCAGTAATTGGCGGATTTGGTCGGTTTGTAAGACGTGAATACTCGTATTAGCTGGTAAATTTGTTTTAAGCGTATGGAGGACAAAATCAACCCGTTGCTGTGCAGTGTTGGGCGTATTGGTGGGAGTGTTTTGACCAGAAAGTGAGTTAGAAATTGGGCTAGAAATCAGGTTAGCAATCGGCGTAGTAGGATCGGGGATTTGCAGAGTTACAAATTCTATGGCATCAGCACGCCATTGATCAGAAAGATTTTTTGCCCCATGAAACCCAATTAAGGTCATCGTCAATAAAAACATGACGCTCGCCATAGTGAGAAAAAGTGTAAGTGTTGGAAAAACAGTGGAATGAGAAGGTCTATCTTGGTATTTGATAAACAGGGATAACATGTCTTTTCGTTTATTCTATAGCTGTTCTATCGGTTATTTGTTGGGGTATTTGTTCACCTGTATGATGATAATGATCGTTATAGTAATCACTATCATTGTGGTTACTATAAGCGCGCAACTGCCCGCGTTCTAGGCTTAAAATAGGGTATTCTCTTTCTTGTGTTAGTAAGGCGTTATGTGTTGCAATAATAACAGTACTTCCCATTTGGTTGAGTTTAACAAGCATTTCTAAAATACGTTGTGCCTGATACTCATCTAAAGAATTAGTCGGTTCATCAGCTAAAATAATTTTAGGGCGATGTACAACTGCTCGCGCGATAGCGGTACGCTGTTGTTCTCCACGCGATAAACGGGCGGAGGGCAATCTTGCTTGTTCCATTAACCCAAACCAACGCAAAATAGCCCCGACTTCTCTTCTCACCATTTTTTCTGGGCAGCATTGCAACCTTAAAGGTAAGGCGATATTTTCAGCAACAGAAAGATTTGGAATAAGGCGGAGATTTTGGTAAACAATCCCGATTTGTTGCCTTAAAGGTAAAAGAGCTTTGCGGGTTGTGTACGGCGTAATTTCATGGTCAAGAATGACCATTGTCCCTTTTGTTGGAGGGCTTTCAAGGTGTAAAAGTTTTAATAAACTGCTTTTACCCGCCCCAGAAGACCCAAGAAGCCAGCAAAAACTTCCTTGTGGCAGATTAAAAGAAATATGAGAAAGGGTCGGAAATTCATCTTTTTTGTTATATTGCCAAGAAATATTATCAAGTTGAATCATGATTTTAGAGCGTTTTTGTTTTAAGGCTGTAAAACTTAATCATAAAACTTAATAAAGCGTAAAACCTAATAATCAACAAAAAATAACCTTATAACACAAACTCAACTTCTAACGTCTATTATACTATATACGCCATAAAATAAATAATAACACAAAATATATACTCTAAAAATACTCTTTCAAAAAACACATTAGAAGAGAGTAGAGTAAAAATCACATGTGGTAATAAGGGAGGCGCATATTTATAGCTCTTTTTCTCAAAAAATGCCTAAAAAATGTCTGTATATTTTAAGCGTAAACGTGATACTCAAAAACCTAACATAATGATCCCATAAAATAAGAAAAACTTTAGAGCTTTTTGAAGGCGGCAGTGTAATTCATACCTAGATCCGAACTTTCTTGCCAACGACCAGAAAAGGCAGAAAATCCTGTAAGCGTAGTCATGGACAATCCCACTTGGCGGGCATAATGTCCAAGTTCAGAGGGGAGAATAAATTTGCGCCATTCATGCGTGCCGACAGGCACAAAATGGAACAAATATTCCGCCGCAATTTTGCCTATCATAAGTGAGCGTAAAGTGCGGTTAAGGGTTGAAACAATGAGCGTGCCGCCCGGTGTAACAAGGTGTGCTAAAAGACTCATAAAATGTTGGGGGTCGGTCACATGTTCAATGAGTTCAAAAGCAACGACAACATCAAAATACTGTTTTTCTTGCACAAGTGTTTCGGCATTGCTGCACCGATAGCGTAACGCGACCTGTTCAGGCAACTGCGCACTGACAAAATGCGCTTGCGCGGCAGAAATTCCTTCCGCAGAGGCATCAAGTCCTAAAACGTCATAACCTGCTTTAGCGAAAGATTCGCTCGCAATGCCTGCCCCGCATCCTATATCAAGCACCCGTGTTCGATGTGCTGGCGAAGAATTTTCTTGTAAAGGGGGCGGCATGTGGCGCATGGCCCAAGTAATACGTGATGGATTCATGGCGTGGAGCAGGCGCATCGGTCCGTTCGGATCCCACCAGTTTTTGGCAAGGGCGCTAAAACGGGCGATTTCTTCTTCCGAAACAGAAGAATTTTGCTCTCTAGGCTCATTGTGTGGTGTATGTTGGGTGTGTATGTTTGGTGTGTGTGTCAAATGTGATCTCCTGCAGGTGAGGTGAGGGGACTGTAAGGGTGTACCCTATGAATAAGCTTAAAATAAAAAAAGTTATAGCAGTGTTTTCTCTATAGTTTTTGTTTAAGATGTGTTTAGAATAACGTTAAAATAATTTATTTTTAGTCTTAATGGGTCTTAATGGCTAGTCTCTAAATATAAGAAGGGGTAAAAATCATGGCTGGTTCCGTGCCACGGATTGTTATGAAATTCGGCGGAACATCTGTCGGAGACCTTGACCGTATTCGAGGGGTCGCACAACGTGTCAAAAAGCAAAAAGAGGCAGGGTGTGACGTTTTGGTGGTTGTCTCGGCAATGGCAGGGCAGACCGATCAATTAGTGGGGTATTGTCAGGAAATTTCCCCGCTTTATGATTTGGCGGAATATGATTCAATCGTGGCAACAGGGGAGCAGGTAACGAGTGGGCTTGTGGCTCTTGCCCTTCAAACGATGGGCGTGCCGTCTCGGTCTTTTGCAGGGTGGCAAGTGCCGATTTATACGGATTTACTCCATAGTAAAGCTAATCTGGATACAATCGACGGTTCACATTTGCTTGAGTGTATGGCACAAGGGATTGTGCCTGTTGTCGCAGGGTTTCAAGGTGTAACGTCAGAGGGGAGAATATCGACTCTTGGGCGCGGAGGGTCCGATACATCGGCAGTGGCATTAGCAGCAGCTATTAAAGCCGATCGGTGCGATATTTATACCGATGTAGACGGCATTTATACAACAGACCCGAGAATTGTTTCTAAAGCCCGTAAACTTGATAAAATTACCTATGAGGAAATGATAGAATTAGCCTCAGTTGGGGCAAAAGTTTTACAAACGCGTAGCGTAGGGTTAGCCATGCGTGCGGGTGTGCGGCTACAAGTGCTTTCAAGTTTTATAGAAGGACCCGCTGTCATGGAGGGGCAGTTGCCCGGCTCTTTGGTTGTGGGGGAGGAAGAAATCGTGGAAAAAAAATTAGTGACAGGTGTTACTTGCTCCCGTGATGAGGCAAAATTATCTCTGCGGCGTATTCCCGATAAACCCGGGATCGCGGCGGCTATTTTTGGTCCGTTAAGTGCTGCGAATGTCAATGTGGATATGATTGTTCAAAGCACTGGTACTGATGACAGAACCAATATGGTTTTTACAACAAGTAAAACGGATTTACCCCGCGCTATTCGTGTTTTAGAAGATGTGCGTGATAATGTGCAATATCAAGAATTAGCGGTTGAGCCTGATATTGTTAAAGTGAGTATTGTTGGTACAGGCATGCGCTCGCATACAGGGGTGGCTGATACAATGTTCCGCACCTTGTCCGAACGGGCGATTAACATTGAAGCGATTTCAACAAGTGAAATCAAAATTTCGGTTTTAGTCGCGGCAGATTATGCAGAACTTGCGGTGAGAGCCCTGCATACAGCTTACGGGTTAGATGAGGTCTGATTTTTGAGCCTAATGTTGCTCTAAAGTTTTAAGGGGAATTTTGAGAACTGCCATGACGCAAAACGGGCAAAAATTACAAGAAATACCAGAACTTACAGAGGTGGAACGTGAGCACGCCCGAGCTCTTTTGCGTCAATTATGGCGGCGGGGAACTGAGTTTTTAGGAGTCCCTTATGCAATTTTAGGCGGTGCCATGTCGTGGCTCAGTGAACGGCATCTTGTTTCAGCGATTTCTAATGCGGGTGGGTTTGGTGTCATTGCGTGCGGTGCTATGGAACCTCACGCTTTAGCGCAAGAAATTGCGGCAACACGCTTACTTACATACCGCCCTTTTGGGGTTAACCTAATTACGATGCACCCTCAATTACAGGACCTCGTTAATGTATGTCTTGAGGCAGAAATTGGGCATATTGTTTTAGCGGGAGGGGTGCCTTCATCGGCAGTGATTCAGCGGATTAAAGAGGCTGGTGCCAAAGTGATTGCCTTTGTGCCAACCCTTGCCCTTGCAAAACGCCTTGTTCAAATAGGGGTTGATGCTTTGGTTATTGAAGGATCGGAAGCAGGCGGGCATGTGGGTGCTGTTTCTCTAACCGTTTTAGCACAAGAAATTTTACCTTTTATGCGTGAGGTACCCGTTTTTGTGGCGGGTGGGCTTGTGCGTGGTGATGCGTTGGTTTCCTATTTAGAGCAAGGGGCTTCGGGTGGACAATTTGGCACGCTTTTTGCCGCTTCTACAGAAAGTATTGCACACGAAAATTTCAAAAGGGCCTTTATTCGTGCCTCTGCGCGTGATGCAGAAGTTTCTGTTCAACTTGACGAACGTTTTCCTGTAGCCCCTGTACGGGCATTAAAAAATGCGGGAAGTCGGCGCTTTCTAACCCATCAAGCGGAGGTAATTCAACGTTTCCAAGCGGAGGAACTCACCCGTAAAGAGGCACAGCTTGAAATTGAACATTTTTGGGCGGGGGCGTTACGCCGTGCAGCTATAGAGGGCGATGTTGAAAATGGCTCGGTTATGGCAGGGCAATCTGTGGGTATGGTTGAGGCTATTCAACCCGTTCGGCATATTATAACAAATTTAGTGGAACAAGCTGTAACACGGTTAGCCTGTCAACAACGCCATTATGTCGCTGATAAGGTCTTTGATAAGGTTACGTAAAACGAATGACCGCACCAATTGGACCACAAACAGAAGAAGCCTCGTCTCTTGATGCGCCTAAAAGTGTTGGAGAGATTTTGCGTCGTCGCCGTGAGGAATTAGGGTGGTCTGTAAGTGATGTTGCAACATGGTCGCGGATTCAAGAAAATTATATTGAGGCATTAGAAACAGGACAATACGATTTATTACCAGCTGAAGTCTATGCGTTAGGCTTTTTGCGCACTTATGCCCATTTATTAGGCTTTGACCCGTCTTCTCTTGTGGAGTGTTACCGACAGGAAAGTCGCACGCGTCATTGTCGCCAATCTTCATTAAATTTTCCAACGGTTATTGATAGTCGACGATTAACGCCCGCTATTTCTATTTTATTAGGGCTCCTGATTATTATAGCGAGTTATGTCGGTTGGTATCATTTTACGGTTGTAACGCCGGCGTTACCTGATCACATAGCCTCAACAAATGATGGGCCTTTTCTTCAACAAGGGATATATACACTTTCACCTCATATTGTGACTATGTTACCCGATCAAGGAGAAGCCCCTCCACCACTTCCGCAACAAAATGGTAATGGGTCTCTTAATGGGCAAGGCAATAACGTCAATAATATACAGGAAAATGGGATAGTTGGGAAAAAAGAACCAACACCTTTTGTCTTACCAGCAAAATCCGACTCAATGGGGGTAACAGGGGGAAACTCTCTTGAACCAAAACAAACGGGGGTAAAAGAAACGAGTCAAACCGTTCCAATAGGTATGGAAAAAATACCTCCACAAATGTTGCCAGAAGATCTTTCTCTTTCTCAAAAAATTATACAAGAGGAGGCAGAGTCAAAAACGCCTATAAAAATGCCTCTTAAATCTCCGAAAGTTAAGACACTCCAACCCGTTACGGCGTCTTCAGCGCCTATTTTATCCCCTCATGTGGCTTTAACGGATTTACAAACTGTTCAGGGAAAAAATTTTCAACAAAGCCAAAAAAAACTAAAAACAACACCCAAAGCTTTAACGACAGATGATCTTAATGCCCGTCAACTTAAAAAGCTCGGTGTGCAAGGGTGGTAGTTTTATGGAATAATTTGTTTTAGATTTTTCTTTTTTAATCCATTTGATCCAGCAAAAAGGATAACTCATGAGCGCTTATCGCCCTTATCAATCTATTGAACGTCGGAAATCTCGGCAAATTCATGTCGGTAAAGTTGCTGTTGGTGGTGATGCTCCGATTTCTATTCAAACGATGACCAATACTTTAACAAGTGACGCTCCGGCAACCATTGATCAAATTCGTCGCGCAGAAGAGGCAGGGGTCGATATTGTACGCGTTTCTTGCCCTGATGAAGAGAGCACAGCCGCACTTTCTCAAATTGTACGGGCGGTAGATGTGC
Source organism: Acetobacter sp. (assembly GCA_017474285.1). Taxonomy (GTDB): domain Bacteria; phylum Pseudomonadota; class Alphaproteobacteria; order Acetobacterales; family Acetobacteraceae; genus Acetobacter. The sequence goes on along the minus strand of JAFVHT010000007.1, from coordinate 7,284 downwards.
CGATTGTGGCGGATATTCATTTTCACTATAAACGCGCCATTGAGGCGGCAGAAGCGGGGGCTGCCTGTTTACGGATAAATCCAGGCAATATTGGCAGTATGGAGCGTGTGCGTGAAGTGGTGAAAGCCGCTAGAGATCATGGCTGTTCGATCCGTATTGGCGTTAATGCGGGTTCACTTGAAAAACATCTCCTTGAGAAATACGGCGAACCCAATCCAGAAGCCTTAGTTGAAAGTGCATTAGAACACGCTAAAATTCTTCAAGATCAAGATTTTCATGAGTTCAAAATTAGCGTTAAAGCCTCCGACGTGTTTTTAGCTGTTGCCGCTTATCAACAACTGGCTGAAGCGTGTGATTGTCCCTTACATATCGGCATTACAGAAGCGGGAAGCCGCAGAACAGGCACGATTAAATCCTCTATAGGGCTTGGTAATTTGTTGTGGGCAGGCATAGGGGATACAATGCGCGTTTCTCTCTCTGCTCCTCCTGAAGAAGAAGTTCTTGTTGGTTGGGATATTCTTAAATCTCTAGGTTTGCGCCATCGGGGGGTTAAAATTATCTCTTGCCCTTCTTGTGCACGGCAAGGCTTTAACGTGGTGGATACCGTCCAAACCTTAGAAGATCGTTTAGCCTATATTAAAACACCTTTAACATTGTCTATTATTGGGTGTGTTGTCAACGGACCTGGGGAAGCCTTGCTGACAGATTTAGGGGTAACAGGCGGAGGCTCTGGTCGTCATATGGTCTATAGCTGTGGCAAGCAAGATCACACCATTGACTCAGGGGAAATGATTAACCACATTGTGCGCCTTGTGGAACAGCGTGTTGCTGAAATTGAATCACAAAAGGCTATGGGGAAAAACCATTAAGATCTTTCAATTTGTCAGACACCTACAGTGCTGGCGAGTAATGAGCTTGGTATTGTTTCAGAAAATGCTCTTGCTCGCCGATTTCGTGGTGAAGTCGGGCGTTTGCACCAATCCCTTGTGCGTGTAGTGGGATAGGTTGTTTTTGTGGTAGCTGGTTGCCGTTGGTGCTGAAAAATGAAATAAACCCAATAAACCAAATAAACGAAGCGAATAAGAGGAAAAATAAAAGCAAGCTTTTTGCTTTGTCGGGTAATCTATCACATAAAGCACAAATTAAAATAATTCGGAGAATGCCAATGAATCGATCTGTATTAGAATCAGAAGAAGAAAAAGAACACACCCATGTTCTTATTATTGGAAACGGGTTTGACCTCGAACATGGGTTAAAAACGGATTACCTGTCATTTCTTAAATATTTAGAAGAAAAAGATAAATCAAGAGAAAAAAAGGAAAGTGAAAGCAATCTTTGGTATGGTCATTTTTTACATCTTTTACATCTTTTAGAATTAAATCGGTCAGAGAAAGCTTTGTGGTCTGGTCTTGAGCAAGAAATAGGAGAAGCAATTGTAGAGTTGAACAAGCTAATTGGAGAATTGGAAAGAATAAAACGTTTTATAGATGTTTCTAAAGAAGGATGGGTAGAATTAATGAAATATTCTTTGCCTATTATATGCTATATAAGAACATCTCCTTCTATAAAAAAACAACTTGAAGAATTGAGAGCGCAACTTTCTACAATTATTAGAAGTAGGGATGATAAATTCTGTAAATTGATCGAATGCTTTCGTGAAAAGGTCATATAAAATATATGAAACATATCTGGAAGATAAACTTAGGAAAAGTTTGGAGGAACGAAATAATTATGTTGTACTTATGGAAAAATCAAATCGCGTAGAGATAGAATTAGAACAATTAAAAAAAGACCTAATAAAGTGTTCTTTTTATGATCTTCTTTGTGTTTCTCAAGAATTACTACGGTATGTAGCGAAAGAATATGACAAAGTAGTAAGAGAAGAAACAAGAGAAGAAACAAGTGAATTACAGAAGGTATGCAAAGGCAAAATTAAGCTAATGGTATTTGATTTTAATTACACACGGATTTTTGAAAGATCGTATGTGCCAGAAAGAGATCAGCTTAAGCTTAAAGAAAGTAAATTCAAGCTTGATCGCGTGTTGTCCGATATGAACCTATCCGGACCTGTTAAAATTTGTTATATTCATGGCAATGTAATCAGTAGATTTCACGGAAGTTGGGAATATTCTTTTGGCGTAAATCTTACCAATGCTAGTAACAATAAGCAGAAAGACCCCCTATACAAATTTATTGTGTTTGGCTGTTCGAAATTTAAAGATGAAGATAGTATTGACGAATTATTTGATTGCTATACGAAAGACAATCAAAGGAAAAAAGAGGAGGATATAACGCGACCGAGTGCAGGAGAGAATTACAAAACGATTATATATAAAGATTTTAGCGACGAACTAAAAGAGTCTCAAAATATTACTTTTCATATCATCGGTCATTCATTAGGCGAAATTGATCATGATGTTTTACAAGAGGTGTTAGGTTTTCAAAATTCTCGTATCAGGGTGTATTATCATGATTACAATGTATGTGAAAGACTAAATGAGAATATAACAAAAATTATTGGTGAAGAAGATGTTAAGAAAAGAGTAGAGTTTATCTGTCAATATGATCCACAAGAAGGCGTGTTTCCGTCACGATGCTTAAATATTGGGTAATTGGGAAAAAAGAGAAAGAGGGTAAGGTTGTGCATACGATTCAACCTATTCAACCTGTAAGGGGGACACATGATCTTATTGGTGATCATAAGCTGAGCCATTTGCATGTGATTCAGACAGCGCGGCATATTGTGAGCCTTTATGGTTTTGAAGAGTGGTCTACCCCTATTTTTGAAGAGACGCGCGTTTTTTTGCGATCTTTAGGGGATTTGTCAGATGTTGTCTCTAAAGAGATGTATTCCTTTCAGGATAGAGAGGGCGAAAGCCTTACCTTACGCCCTGAGGGGACAGCCGCCATTTGTCGGGCGTTAGTGACTAATACTTTAACGCAATCTTTGCCGCAAAAAGTCTTTTATACGGGACCAATGTTTCGGTATGAACGTCCACAAAAAGGGCGATATCGTCAGTTTCATCAAATTGGGGCAGAACTTTTGGGCGCGGCAGAGCCTTTGGCAGATGCAGAAGTGATTGCTATGGGGTTTGAGGTTTTGAAAGCCTTAGGCATTGCCGATAGCGTAACGCTTGAGCTCAATACGTTAGGCGATACTCAAAGCCGTGACGCATGGCGTAAAGCGCTTGTAGACTATTTTTTAGCCCATAAACATAGGTTATCGGAAGAAAGTTTAACCCGTTTAGAGAAAAACCCATTACGTATTTTGGATAGCAAAGATGAAGGGGATAAAACTCTTTTAGCCGAAGCGCCAACAATAGAACCTTTTTTGACGCCAGAATCACGCATATTTTGGGAGGAGTTACAACAAAATCTTAACATGTTTGGGGTTCAATATGTTGTGAATCCGTATATTGTTAGGGGGTTGGATTATTATAACCATACCGCTTTTGAATTTGTTACAACCCATTTAGGTGCACAAGGAACTGTGCTGGCAGGTGGGCGTTATGACGGGTTAGTCAGCCAAATGGGTGGACCGGATGTCCCTGCGATCGGATGGGCAGCGGGTGTAGAAAGACTTTCTTTATTGCTGAAAGAAAAACCGCAGGCAGCACGTTCAGTTGTTTTGGTGCCTATTGGTGCGCCTTCTCAAGAACGCGTATGCCATATTTTGCAGGGTTTGCGTGCCCAAAATATTCGTACAGAAATAGGGTATAAAGGGTCTTTGCGTAAACGTATGGAACGGGCGGGGAAACGAAACGCAAGCCATGTTATTTTTATTGGTGAAGATGAGCTCGCACGCGACGTTGTGCGGGTTAAGAACATGGAAAACGGGCAAGAAACAGAAGTGACCTGTGCTTGTTTGATGCAAGAGGCGAAAGAAATTTTATCTCATGACTTTGAATAAACGCCTTGATCAAATTGTTAATCGTGCCCTTGAATTAGAGGCATTACTCGCAAGCGGGGTAGAGGGGGAAGCTCTTGTACAAGCCTCACGGGAATATGCCGATCTTGAAGATATTGTGCGCCGTATTAACGCATTACGCGCCCTTGAACAGGAAATAGAGCAAGCCCAACAACTCTTAGCTGACCCCGAAATGCAAGAGCTCGCCAAAACAGAGCTTGAAGAGTTGCAAGAGCGTTTACCATGGGTGCAAAAAGAAGTCCGCCTTGCTCTTTTGCCTAGAAACGCCGTTGATGAACGCAGCGCCATTTTAGAAGTTAGACCCGCTGCGGGTGGTGATGAAGCCATGCTTTTTGCAGCAGAAATTTTTGATCTTTACCGTCGTTATGCGGAAATCAAAGGTTGGCGCTTTTCACTTATGGAGTATGATGAAAGTGAGCTTGGTGGGCTACGGTGTGGTATTGCTGAAATTAACGGGCGGGGTGTTTTTGCTTGCCTCAAATATGAATCGGGCGTGCACCGCGTGCAACGTGTTCCTACGACAGAAAGCCAAGGGCGTATTCATACATCAACGGTTACGGTAGCTGTTTTACCAGACGTCGAAGATGTTGAAGTTGAAATTAACGACTCTGATTTAAGGATTGACGTTTTCAGAGCTTCTGGCGCTGGTGGGCAACATGTCAACAAAACAGAAAGCGCTGTGCGCGTTACACATATGCCGTCAGGGATTGTTGTGTCAATGCAGGAAGAAAAAAGCCAGCATAAAAACCGCGCTAAAGCCATGAAAGTGCTTCGCGCTCGTCTTTATGAACGCGAAAGAGAGCAAGCCCATGCGTCCCGTGCAGCTGATCGCCGTTCTCAAGTGGGTACGGGGGATCGTTCCGAGCGAATTAGAACCTATAATTTTCCACAAGGGCGTGTCACCGATCACCGTATCAATTTAACGCTCTATAAAATTGATCGCGTTATGTTAGGGGAAATTGAGGAGTTTGTTGAGGCTCTTACGCAAGAGGAACAAGCGACACTTTTAGCCGAAGCGGGATTATAAAAGCGTTTCTCTTTAAGAAAAAAAATGTTTTTTTGCAGGGGCAGCATCCTAAAAAACGGACGCTGTCCCATTTTTTTTTGGCACAATAAACACTTTTATAACTTTTATAGTGTATATTTTCCCTATTTTATCAAACGAGGGTTTATACTATAAGAACGAACAGAATCAATCAGGAAAAAGCGAAATTATGACAACACTTTCTCTTTATCAACACGTTAAAGATGTCATTCAAGGTATCTTTACAAGAAATGATATGCCAATAGCGCACTCTGTGAGTCAGGAAGAAGCCGATAAAGAGCGCGAGCGGCAATGTCTGATCGCTAATGAAATGGATAGAAAAGACATTGAACTACAAAAACTCATGGATGAAGCATTAGAAAACATTGATGGCTGGACAGCATGACGTTTGAGCTAAAGCGTGGCGACATTGTTATAATGACAGAAAAGGGTTCTTATAGTAAGAAACCAAGACCTGCTCTTGTTATTCAAGCCAAGCAGTTTAGCACGCTTGAAAGCGTTACATTACTCCCATTAACAAGCGATATAGAACGTACTTTAGATTTTCGTATTGAGATTCAACCAAGTCATAAAAACAAATTAGAGAAACCATCGCAGATTATGGTCGATAAAATACTAACTGTTAAGCGTAGTAGTATAGGGCGTTTTCTTGGTCATATTGAAGAAGACCTCCTTTTAAAAGTCGATGAAAATTTAACAGAGTTTCTAGGGTTGCACCGTTCTTTTTCTTGGCGTTTTCTACAAATTTTCTTTAAGAAATTGTTTCAGGTCTAGTTTCAAAAAACGAACATTGAAGCCGCTTTTTACTAAACTCTCTTTAGATTCTTTTCGATGAGATGAAGAAAAACAACTTTAAAGAATCCCGTCAGAACAAAAGCCCTTTTTTGTATTTTATCGTATTTTTTGGTGCTCTTAAACAGTCTCTAAAAATATTAAATTTTTTCTTTTATCCTCTCTTTTCTTAATTTTTTATTGTTTTCTGCTTGTTTTTCCCTTGTTTTTCTCTGTGGTTAGCTTGACTTTTCTTATAACCTTTGTTATAATCCCCCCTCCCCATATAGAAGATTTCTTTATTTGATTAAAAACGAATTGAATAAAGAAATGGGGAATACCCTGCAAGCCTTACTTTACCGAATGTTTTTTTGTCCTTTTAAGAGGGTTTTAAACGATTGTGCGTTCTTTACGTAAATTTCTTTTGACGTCTGCAGTGACATTGGCGCCTTCGTTTGCTTCAGCTACGACCATTGAAGGGCTTTATGTTGATGGTGGTGCGGGTTATGACGAAGTGCAAGATCAACACGTTCACGCCAACGGTTCTGCGGGTGGTCCAGCTGTGCAAAAATTCACCGTGAATCATGGCACTGGTTTTACAGGTTTTGGCTCTGTAGGTTGGGGTTTTGGGAACGGTCTGCGTGTTGAAGCGGAAGGTGTTTACAGCTTTTCTCACGATAGTTACACAAATTATAACCCTGAAAACAGAACGTCGACTTCAACGACAACGACACAGCAACAGGGTACACAACAAACAATTTTAAACCCATTTTATACACCTGTTAAAAACGTGGGTCTTGTACCATGTTCGCAAATGTTTCCTGGTGCAGGTGGCCTTGCTGGCATGCTTAAACCATACTGGAATGATGTTAAATCTTCTTGGGGTAATGTTCCTATGGATCGTTGCTACTTGTTTCAAGGCGCTAACGCAAAGCAAGAATGGTCAGATCTCAATAACTCACCTATGGGTGTAAGCAACACGCCGTACGGGTATAACGGTACAAATCCTGAACCCGGCGTTTATAGTTATCGCGAAGGTATTACTAGTTTAAAACCGCAGCAAGCTACAGGGATACCTGTATTTCCGAATGAACCACAATTTAAGACATTTACGCCTACAGTTCCAGTGACGCAGACACATCAACAAGTCTATCAAGTTATGACAGCTGCGAACCATCAAGGGTCGGATCAATCCTATGGTGGTTTTGCGAATGTGTTGTATGACTTTGATCTTGAACGTCTTGCAGGTATTCGCTCTATTGCAACGCCGTTTTTTTGGGGGGGTCGGCGCTGGTTATCTCTGGCAACGTTATAACGCCCCTAATGTCATGGCAGGCGCTATTACAGGAACGCATGGCGGTTTTGCTTGGCAAGGTATCGCAGGTATCGCTTTCGATACGGGTATTCGTGGCTTACAGGTGACGGCACAATATCGCATGATTGGACAGCCCGGCTCTTTCTATAACGGAGCTTTTAACTATGGCACAGAAGGAGGGCATGTTCAATTTGACCAACGTTGGAACCATCAATTTATTATGGG
>JAFVHT010000006.1 GCA_017474285.1 Acetobacter sp. | reverse complement strand
TCAAACGTTCCACCACCAAGGTCATACACTGCAACAGTGCCACTTCCCTTTTTCTCCAACCCATAAGCAAGTGCCGCTGCTGTTGGCTCATTGATAATACGCAACACTTCTAAACCAGCAATTTTACCTGCATCTTTCGTCTCTTTCCCTTCGCGCACTGCTACACACGAATTCGTCGTCCCAAGATCTATACCAATTACTCATCCACAGTTACGATAACGTCTTCTTACACATCTATTTAAGACATATATTTTAAGCACGTCCGCTTTGTCCTACTAACCTTGTCGGGTCTACTCCTATTGAAGCAAGTGCTTTACGCCATTTTATAGCTTGATCTGTACCGAACACCAAATCCCGTGTTGAGGGCACAATAAACCAAGCATCATGTTTCAATATTTCTTCTTCTAACTGTCCAGCAGCCCACCCAGAATGCCCCATCACCAACAACGCATCTTGTGGACCATTACCCTCTGCTATTTCTTTCAAAATGTCCTTACTGGCTGTTAATGTCATGTTTTCTGTCACACGTATACTTTCTTCCCCGTTCCAATCAGACGAATGAAGAACAAATCCGTGTTCTTCGTTAACAGGACCACCAGAAAACAAACCAACACGCCGTATAGGAGGAAAGGGTTTAATCTGTAGTTGCTCAAGAAGTTCCTCAAGATCTGGACGGAGCAATCGTCGATTCACAACTAACCCCATAGCCCCACCGTCGGTTGTATGAGCACACATATAAATAACCGTTCGTGCAAAAGATGTACCTTCTAAAACAGGTGTTGCTACAAGCAACATCCCTGTAAGAGATGACATTGTTTTTTCTACAATTTTAGGAGAGACTGAGTCCATTATTCCGTAACCCCTCAATATGCTTAAAATCTCACCTTATATTTTTTAATATAAACCAAAAATACACCAATTTTTTACTCTACTCTACACTGTAAATCTGTCACATAAAAACCAAGCACAAAAACAATAAAGAAACCAAACGTATAAAATGCGAAAATATAGTTACATCTAACCCTTTCAAAGAGTATACTTGCGATGAAAGTTGTTTTACCTTTCGCAAAAACACATCGTCCTGCTTAGATCTCAATATTCGTTCTCTCAGAAGCTAGATTTATCACTTGACAAGACAATGACATACCAAACAGCAAAACTCACACTAGCAACAATAAAACAAATTCTAGGAAAATGTTTGGTTGTTATTGGGGTTCTTTTCAGCTGTTTTTTTTACGTCTCATAAAGCCTATGCTCAGTATCTGCAACATGTTAGTAAAATTGTTATAGATGCAAAAACAGGTATTGTCCTCTCACAAAGTGACCCTGATTTACAACGCTACCCCGCTAGCCTAACAAAACTCATGACTCTTTATATGACTTTTAAAGCCTTACAATCGGGGACTATTACTTTACACCAAGAAGTACCTATTTCTATCCATGCTTCCACAATGGAACCTTCTAAGCTTGGTCTCACACCCAATATGCATCTCACTGTAGAACAAGCGATTCTAGCACTCGTTACAAAATCAGCCAATGATGCCGCCTGTGCGTTAGGAGAATTACTCGGTCATGGTAGTGAACATCTTTTTGCAACGATGATGACTCAAGAAGCACATGCTTTGGGTATGACCAACACAGTTTTTCGCAACGCCTCAGGTTTACCAGACCCTCAACAAGTCACCACAGCACGTGATTTAGCTCTTTTAAGTCGCAGGATTATTCTAGATTTTCCTGAATATTATCACTATTTTTCAACGCCTAATTTCCGATTTCACAGACATATTATCCCTAACCACAATCCAATGTTAAAAGACTATGTTGGCGCTGATGGTATGAAAACGGGTTATACACAAGAAGCAGGCCACAATCTTGTAACTTCTGCTATTCGTGATCATGTGCGTCTTATTGGTGTTGTTATGGGAGCTTCAAGTAACTTACAACGATCAATCATAATGGCCGATCAGCTCGACAACGGATTTAACATTGAAGGGGTTGCACCTATTCCCCACCCTCTCATTCTTGCCCATGCAATGCCACATAATAGACGATACAGACATCACAGACATCGTTCTTTGATAATACAAAAATCTCAATCACGTTTGGCATTCGCAAAATTCCCTCATCGTGTTGCCTTACGTCATCGTAATAATGTTTTTGTACCAACTACTTTAAATATGCGTAATCACCGTACACATTTAGTCAAAATAAAAAGACACAGCACACCCGTTTTTTATACGCGTAATACATTGCATAGCCCTCGATATAATAATAACCGGACTTAAAGACTTAATTTAATAAATGGAATTTTTCTTAATATTATAAAAACCAAATTCATGTAAAAGAAGATTTGTTATTCCATAGCATTATCATGTGCTCTTATGTTTATAACAGTAAACAACTTCTACGCCTCTTTACACTATAAAAACCACTGGAGATAATTCAAATGGCAAATAAAGAGACTGTTATTATTCACACAGAAGAAGATTTCACGCACTTACGCCTTGCGGGTCGTCTAGCTGCACAAACACTTGATATGATTACGCCTTATGTCCAACCTGGTATAACAACAGCCGAACTTGATCGTATTATCCATGATTACACATTAGAACACCATGCTGTGCCTGGTCCTCTTAACTATCGTGGTTATCCAAAATCTTGTTGTATTTCTGTTAACCATGTTGTCTGCCACGGGATTCCTGGCGAACGTGCTCTACAAGAAGGGGACATTGTTAATATTGATGTCACCCCTCAATTAAATGGCTGGTTTGGAGATACAAGCCGTATGTATACGGTTGGTAAAGTCGCCATCAAAGCTGAAAAACTCATTGCTGTCACCTATGAAAGTTTAATGCGCGGTATTGAAGTGGTTCGCCCGGGCGCAACATTGGGCGATATTGGTCATGCCATTCAAACCTACGCAGAAAAACACCGTTACTCTATTGTGACAGATTTTTGCGGACATGGTATTGGCCGTGTTTTTCATACCCCTCCGCATGTTTTGCATTTTGGTCGCCCGGGCGAAGGCATGACATTAAAAGCGGGTATGGTTTTCACTATTGAACCTATGCTTAACATTGGTAAGCCCGAAGTCAAAATTCTTGATGACGGATGGACAGCAGTCACCCGTGATCGCTCTCTCTCTGCCCAATTCGAACATATGCTAGCTGTTACAGAAACAGGGTATGAAATTTTTACCCTCTCTCCTGCGGGATATACCTGCCCCCCTTACATTGCTAAAAAATAAACACTATGACTATATCACGCTCCTATCATTATCCCCTCCAATCTCTAGCGCTTGCTTCGCTTCTCTCTTGTGGATCCGTAGAGCCCACACAAGCTGCCGACAATAACCCTCTCACTTTTAAAGCGATTGAGCCTAATACCCTTTCCCCCCTTCCCCCTGCTTCAGGCAAACACGGTATGGCTGTTTCAGCACATGCTTTAGCCTCAAAAATCGGTGCAGAGATTTTAGATAAGGGGGGTAATGCTGCCGATGCAGCCGTCGCTATGGGATATGCCCTTGCGGTTGTTTATCCAGCAGCAGGTAATTTAGGTGGTGGCGGTTTTATGTTATTACGCCCCCCTGGTCAAAAAGGTGTTTTTTTAGATTTTCGTGAAAAAGCACCTCTCGCCGCAACCGCAAACATGTATCTTGATGCCAAAGGAAATCCTATTGCAAACCTCTCAACATTAGGCTGGAAAGCTGTCGCTGTGCCCGGCACAGTTGCTGGTTTAGAAGAGGTTCATCGTCGGTGGGGGCGTCTCCCTCGCAAAGTTGTTATGGAACCCGCGATAAGACTTGCTCAGGAAGGTTTTATTCTTTGTCAAAGAGATGCCGACCTCTTGGCAACATCGACCGTCGCTTTCCGTAAAGACCCTTACGCTCGTGCTATTTTTCTACGCCCTGATGGTCTTCCCCTACAAGCTGGAGATAGGCTTGTTCAAAAGGATCTTGCTCACACACTTGACCTCATTGCTCAAAAAGGCGCTGCTGCCTTTTATAAGGGTCCGATTGCACAGACTCTTGTTAATACCTCTCGTAACAATGGTGGTATTCTTCAAATGGCAGATTTTGAACACTATAAAACGCGTTTACTGCCACCGCTTACATGTAATTACCGAGGCTTTACAGTAGAAACCGCCCCACCTCCCAGCGCAGGGGGTATTGCTCTATGTGAAATTTTAGGCATTCTTTCTGGATATGATATGCACGCTCTTGGGTTACATACAGCCCCTGCACTTCATTTCCAAATTGAAGCTATGCGTCATGCCTATTCGGATAGACGCAATCTTGGAGATCCTGCTTTTGTGCACAATCCGGTTGCTCATTTACTAGACCCTGCCTATCTTGCTGCCGTACGTGCCAGCATTCCTCCCAAAAAAGCGATACACTCCCATAGCTTATTTATGGGAGAACCCTCACCTGAGAAACCTCAAACAACGCAGTTTTCTGTTATAGATCGTGATGGCTTTGCTATTTCTACAACCTATACGCTCAACGGTTGGTTTGGCGCGCGCGTAATAGGCGGAAAAACAGGCATTGTCATGAACGATGAGATGGACGATTTTTCTATCAAGCCGGGTACACCCAATATGTTTGGTATTCCTGGCAGTTTAGCTAATGCTATCGCACCGGGTAAAACGCCTCTCTCGTCTATGACACCAACTATTCTTTCACGCGATGGCAAACCTGTTTTAGTTATTGGAAGCCCGGGGGGATCTCGTATTCCCACAATCGTGCTATCTGTCGTGCTCGGTGTGGTTGATTATGGGCTTGATATTCAACAAGCCATAGACTTACCTCGTGTACATGAACAATGGATGCCTGACACTGTAGAAGTAGAAGCGGGCGCTATTACACCTGAAACGCAATACCTATTAGAACGTCAAGGCTATCATTTCTCCCTCCACGCGCCGTGGGGTATCCCTGAAGGCATTCTTGTCGGGGGACCAAGACTTGGTGAGCATGGTTCTGCCCTTTATTATGGCGGTTATGATCGGCGCCATACGGGCGGTGGTGCCGTTGGAGAGTAAAAATATGACAGTATTCTCGTAACTTTTTTTACGATTTTAACATAAAACACACATTATACGCGTTATTACAGCTGTTCCATGTTATGCGATCGTCCTGATGGATCACGTACACGGAGTGGTCCATCTATGTAGTTCGGTCCTAAAGGAATTTTGCCGTACCCTCCGGGTATATCTAGGGCGTATATTGGCCACGCTAACCCGGTTACACGCCCTCGCAACCCTGCTAAAAGGCGTTGCCCTTCTTGCATAGGTACATAAAAGCGTTCCGTTCCCGGTGCTCTATCAAGGTGATGTAAATAATAAGGTCGTATGCGGTTTTCTACCATAGCACGAAAGAGATCTTCTAACGCTTGTTCCGTATTATTAACCCCTCGCAACAGTACAGACTGCCCGAGTAAAGGAATACCACGCCGCACAATACGCCTAAGGCACTGCCGTGCTTTAGGGGATAATTCACGCGCATGGTTTATATGCACCGCTATCCAAACAGCTTTTTCACTTTCTAACACATCTAACAAAGAATCCGTTACATAATCTGGCGCTGCCACAGGTACACGAGTATGGATACGAATTGTTGTAATATGCGCTATATTTTCTAGCGCTTGCATAATCATCGCTAATCTGCGTGGCGATAGAATCAGAGGATCACCCCCTGTTAAAATCACTTCACGAATTTGTACATGTGTACGTAACCATTCTAAAGCTACATTCAAAACTGCATCACTAAGAATCCCTCCATCTGGTCCTACATGTTCTCGTCTAAAACAGAAACGGCAATATAATGGACAAATAAGCAATGGTTTTAACAAAGCTCTATCAGCATAACGGTGCACAATACCCGGCACAGGAGAAAAAGTTTCATCACCTATAGGGTCAGATCGTTCAGCTTGTGTTATAGTAAGTTCTTGCTCTGACGGTACGACTTGCAGAGCAATCGGATCATTGGGGTGTTCAATAAGGGCAAGAAAATCTGGCGGAATAGCCGTTGCGTAGCGTTGTGCAACACGTTCGAGATTTTCACGCTGTTCTAAAGAAACAAGCCCTGCTTCTACTAATTCTTGAGAGGTACGTAATGTCCTCTCTGATAACAATGATGATTTGACGACAAAAGACATAGATTATTTCTACTCTCCTTATGCCAAAATCAACACCCCCTTTGACAACACATATACAATCGGACCCGCTTCATATGCGTGACCGTATGCCTTATCTCATACGACGTAATTGGCTTCGTCGCGCCTGTTGTCATTTTTTAGAAAGTCGCGGCTACATAGAGGTTGAAACCCCCTATGCTGTTCGCACACCGGGAGAAGAAGTTCACTTATTCCCCTTTAGTACTGAGTATGAAACACCGACAGGAACACGGCATCAACTTTTTCTCCACACAAGCCCAGAATTTGCTATGAAACGAATCGTTTCAGCGACAAATCTTTCTATTTTCCAATTTGCCCGAGTATGGCGCAACGCCGAAAATAGCCCTCACCATGCGGCAGAATTCACTATGCTTGAATGGTATCGTCCGGATATAGGATTAGACGACCTCATGGACGAAACAGAAGCTTTACTACAAGCGATTCTTCCGCCTGTTTTACAATACGGTTCTTTAAGCATTGATCTCTGTCATGCCTTTGAACGGCTTACAATAGAAGAGGCTTTTGGGCAATATGCCCATTGTCACGACCTTCTCTCTACACAAGGTGATGCGCAAAAACTCGCACAAGCGGCACATTGTAATCTCAGAGAAGGCGAAAATTGGGAAGATCTTTTTTTCCGCCTCCTCTTAGAACGTGTTGAACCTGCTATAGGTCGTAAACGCCCTACTTTTTTAACCCATTGGCCGATAGAACAAGCCGCATTAGCTTGTAAAAGCCCGCTAGATCCACGCGTTGCCTTACGTTTTGAACTCTATCTTGCAGGGATAGAACTTGCCAACGCTTTTGAAGAACTTACAGATTCGGTAGAACAACGTGCCCGATTTGAAAAAGACAGAATGAAACGTAACAACCTTTACCCCCATCGCCCTCACTGGCCCATTGATAACTCTTTACTCACAGCTCTTCCTCATATGCCCCGTTGTTCGGGTATTGCTCTCGGATTTGATCGTCTCGTTATGCTCGCCTGTTCAACACCACGAATACAAGATACTCTGTGGATTAACGACACTCTCACTGCCACAACGCATGATTTCTCATAAACCTTAACATGTGTATTTGATAGGATTTCTTTCATGAAACTTTTAACACGCTTAAGCCTTTTAACCCTTGTTGTATGTCCTCTTGTTGCCTGCCAAGGACTTTCCAAACAACAGCGTAAGTTGCTAAATTCTTTAATTGGTAAACATATTGACGATGTTATACAGGCATTTGGTGTACCAAACCGCAAATTTGTGAGCGGCAACCACACTTATCTCGCTTATGTTAACCAACAAACCGACTACACAATGCCTATGAGTGGCTGGGGATGGGGTGGTCCTGGTTGGGGTCCCGGTTGGGGATGGGGTTGGGGCGGCTGGGGTGGTTGGGGAACACCCGGCATGGCGTACACGTACACTTGCCAAACCACTTTTGAACTCGTCAATGGTATTGTTACTAAATGGACCAGACGAGGTAATGGTTGTTAAAAGGGTCTTTTGAAAAAAAACGAAAAGCTGTCTGTTAAGCCTCTATTGAGGAATAGTTTAAATATATAAAAGTTAGGAACAATACCCATGAAAAAAGTAAGAAACGAAACACGCCACAAAAAAGTCAAAGCGTGCGTTATGGCGTTAAGCCTGTGTGGTGCTAGTGCCATTATGAGCACGTCCCCCCCCCCCCCCGTTCTGGCAGCAGACACTTCCTCTAACGTAAACGTAACGCAAGAACAGGAGGCACAGGCTCTTTTTAATAATGGATTGGCTCTTGGGCTAACAGGATATAATCAAGAGGCTCTTTCTGTTTTGAATAAACTCATCAATCGCTTTGGAAATTCACAAGACTTAACACTACAACAACAAGTGGCAAAGGCTTTATACGGCAAGAGTATTGCTCTTGCCACTCTACACCGTTATGAGGAAGCCATCGCGACAAATGATCAACTCATCACGCGCTTCGGAAATTCACAAAACACCGAAATACAACAAAACATGGCACAGGCTTTATTCAACAAGGGTGTTGTTCTTGGCAAGCTAAATCGTCTTGGACAAGCTCAAGCAGTGTTGGAGGAATTGGTTTATCGCTTTAAGAACGTAAAGGATCCTGAAATACAAGAACAAGTTGCTCAAGCACGAGAACTTCTTGCATATTGAGAAAAGCAGGTTTAACCCAATAGTTCCGATTGATCACATTTTTCCGTTTGGTTTTGTTGAAAAAATAGGCATTGATTCTGAAGCGGTTGCCCAGCAGATAAATGCTTACAAAAAATGAGTTCGGAACAAATTTTACGCGAAAAAAGCGATTTGATTGCCAAAAAATGGGGTAGCGTCTGTTAAGATGCCACCCCTGCAAAAATGTCTAACATTTTTTTTCTAGTAAGATTATGCTATTTCATTGGATACCAAGCGTCAATAATTCGTTTTATCATCTGAAATGTCGTTTGAATGACAGGATTGAATTTATAATTAAACTTCCAGAATAAACGACTGCTTAATTGCTGTAGTTGAGTAGATATATCCCGATGAATACCGTCGCTCGTTACAATTTGTTGATGTATATATAAGCAAGCAATTATTTGCTCAATTCTCTTATTGCACCATTTTTGCCTAGGTTGATCGCATTTTATTCCTATTTCAGACAGTATCTGGCTTATACAGTCACTCACCTTATGAGGGTTTGTTACTTCAGTATGTAAATCATTGATAAGGCAATTATTATGAGCTGTAGCATTTCTAGCCTTTTTAACTGCCTGTAATAGATAACAAGTGTCTTTCATATGAGGATTCTCAAGTCTGCCTGCACAAAACTCATAAAAGTTAATAAACTGTCCAAACGCTATCACTTCAAGAAATGCCCAAATCGGAAAACCTGAATAATATTTGCCGTGTAATCCAGACACATAAATACTCTTTTTGTTTTTCTCAATTTCGTTACTTAATCGGTGAAAGTCTTGAGAGTTAAGAGATTTGTAATAATCTTGTACGACTTTGTAACCGTCTTCATGGGCAGATTGCGTGACTAAGTCAATAAGTTGCAATTTTGAATAATGTTCTATATCGAGAGACATATTCAGGATAATTTTCCGCAACCTCATATCAATAATTGCCAAATCCTTGAGATAGGCAAAGTCTAATTGCAGGTATTTTTTAGAGTCTCTATCTTTTTGAAAATTTTTACGATACGCCAGCAATCTAAAGAAATTATTATTAAGCCTAAGATACTCTTTGACTTCATCTTTAGAGCATCCTTTGTACGTGATACCTTTCTTCTCAAGATGAAGAACTTGCTCATCGTAAGAAAGCATTTTTTTATTCAAGAGAAACGCCTTTCAATTTAATTTGGCTTATCGATATAGGGCTTCCCACCATTGTTCATCAGGCATGAAAAAATCAGCCCCACTTTTTGCTAGAACAGCTCTTTGATGAGGCGTATGCGCACAAGCGACAACAGGGAGTTCCATCATTTCGCTCCACCATTGCACTAAAGAAACAACTTGATTCGTGTGTTCTTCTTCCTGTTTTGGATCTTTTTTATAGTCTCTTTTATAGTCTCTAGGAGACTCAAAACTGACATAATCAGCGCCATCTTCTCCAGCGCACATGGCTTTATCCCGACTTAAACCCGCCGCAACACCGAGTTGCCTATCTTCGCCTAATAAGCGGCGCACGTCTTGAACAGAACGCGCAACATATTCCAAACTCAAATGCACCCCATCACACCCTGTCTGACAAGCAAGTTCTGGCTTATTTTCAAGGAGTAAAGCAATTTGTTTTTCTTGTACAAAAGATTGGATTACAGCCAATTGTTCCTGCGCTTTTTCATCACCCATCGGGGCTAAACGCAATAACAATGCAGCAGGCTGACATTGTTCTAAAGCACGCTTTAAAACAGGCATAAAGCCTGCAACTTGATCAAGAAGAGGGGTTGAAAGATACAGTTCACACATCTAACACACCCCTCCTCTCATAAGTCTTTCTTATTCCTAATAAGAAATTCGGACTTATACCGCCTTATCTTTGAAAATCGTAATAATTTGATCGAGCAACGCTAAAGCTTCAGGTTTAGAGCGCTGAAAAACATTACGACCGATAATCGAACCAAAGCCGCCACCAAGGTGAATGCCCTTAATTGTGGTCAACAAGCTCTCGGTGCTTGTGTGTTCTCCACCTGAAAAAATAACAATGCGACGCCCTGCGAAACTAGATTCTACAACATGACGAACACGCGCCGCCAAAGTAGAAACATCAACATTATTTTTCTCATAGGCAGGTTGATTCGCTGGAAGCGACACAACATCTGTTGGTGGTTTTACTTTGATAATATGCGCCCCACATAAAGCTGCCATATGAGCAGCATAGGCACACACATCAAGCGCTGTTTCAGCCTTTTTATCTAAACCCGGACCGCGCGGATAACTCCACACAACCACAGCCAAGCCAACAGCTTTTGCTTCAGCAGCAAGTTCTTGTAATTCTTCTATTTGTTCAAAGCAATATTCAGAACCCGGATAAATAGTAAATCCAATTCCTGAACAACCCAGACGCAACGCATCAGAAATACGCCCTGTTACCGCTTGATCTTTCTCTTGGGCAAGACTATTGGAACTGTTACATTTTAGAATAAGAGGGATTTCCCCCGCATAGCTTGCTGCACCACATTCTAACATACCAAGTGGGGCTGCATAGCCGTTAAGCCCTGCCTCAATCGCCAACTTAAAATGATAATGTGGATCATAAGCGGCAGGATTCGGAGCAAAAGACCGTGCCGGACCATGCTCAAAACCTTGATCAACGGGTAGAATAACAAGTTTCCCAGTACCCCCAAGACGACCCGCATTCAGCAACCTCGCCAAATTCATTTTTGTCCCGGGATTATCACTCTCATAACCATCAAGAATTTTTTTTACTTGTGGTGTTAGTGCCATCTTAAAAACCTTTCTTGCTATTTATATAACAACTATAGATTTTACCATTCTATAACAAAGAACCTGATATACCTTGATGGTATATAGGCAAATATTACAAAATGACAACACCTCACAGCAACAGAATAACATGTTTACGTTTAAGGAGTGATCATTTCAAAGTGATTGTTTCCGGTCTTTTTGAAAGAAGAATCCCCCCCTCTTGTTTATAGAGCGCTTGGGCTGTTTTGTTTTGTAAATTGCCATTTTCAAGAAGAATAGCAACACGTTGCCCCAATGTTAAAGCCATAACAGCATGCGCCGGACTTGTTGCGCAATCAAGCACATGCACAAAACGTTGCCCAACAGCCTCCTCTAATTCCCGCACGAGTGCATGCCACCATGGTGCTCCCATAAAACAGCCAGCCCCTACCGATGATAACAAAGCCACCCCCTGTTTCATCACCCCCATAGCATGCGCCACTTCAAGTCCATATAAGCCAGAAGCCCGATCAGAAACCAACACAAAATGATGTGGAAGAGAAAGAATCGACACAATAAAAAAACCTTTGTATAAGAATGCTTGACGTTATCTTATTTACAGATAATTTCTATAGAGATTTTCATAAGGAAAGACCATGCAGGATCAAGCTGCGAACCCCGCTTTCTCCTCAAAACAAGAGAGCGAGTCCCTTAATAACGCCATCAATAACGATTATCGCCCTAGTACTGTACCCAACGCAGAAGAAGACCCCATTACACGGGTAGATCGTGCGCTGCAGCGTATTGCCTCGGTTTTTCATAGAAGTATAGACCAAAAACAACAAAGCTCTAGTACTCCCCCTAGTGCTGTTACCCAAGCTATTACCCAACAAGAAATTCTTAAAACGATCAACACCACACAACAAGAACTTCTTACAAACGTTAATACACTCCTTCTTGATATGCAGAGTGTTCTTAGTGTTTTAACACTTCCTGAGTCTTCACCTCGTAAAACTACTTCTCGTAAAAACACCTCCAATAGTTCACAAAAAGAGGAGGAATAAATTATGGCTGTTGTTTCGATTACTATCAATGGTCATAGCTATACAGTCGGTTGTGAAAGTGGAGAAGAAGAACACGTTCAAGCTATGGCTTATCAAGTTGAACAACGGATTCAACGTATTCGTGCATTAGGCTTTAATGATGATTCCCGTATTCTTGTGCTCGCCGCTTTACTGATGGCTGATGAAATACAGGATCTTATTGATGGTAAAGAAGCCGATTCTATCAAGCAAGCAAGCCTGGAGGTTGAACGTCTTCATGCCGAACAAACCTTAAACCATTATCGCCTTACAGAACTTGCTGAACGCGCTGAAGCTCTTGCAACTGATCTTGAACACGTTTATATACAAAAAGAGGAGCGACCCGATACGTGAGGCATGTCATCCCTTGGACCGATAAATTTTCCATAGGGAGCTGGCTCTGTTGTAGCTGTGGTTACATTACCTGGTGCCCACCTGTACTCACAGGTCCCGAGAGGTTGGAAAGACCCACGGTCAGGGTGGCTCCGCTTTTTTAGTCACATATGTTAGAAACTGCTCATCACAAAACACAGATAACAGCACAAAAGGCTATTTTACGGAAGCAATGCCGCGAGGCTTTGCGTACACGTGATAAATCTCAAGATAAATACATTATTCACCATCTTTTAGAATGTATTTCTCTTAAACCAAAACACATTACCGCTGCTGTGTGGCCTCTTCCAGATGAAATTGACTTACGCCCTCTGTGTTATACACTCCACGCAAGGGGTACCTCTGTAGTGCTCCCTGAGACGACTCCAAGAGGTCATCCTCTCGTTTTTAGACGTTGGACCCCGCAAAGTCTTATGCTTCCCGGGCTTTTTGGCACCGATTACCCTGATGGTTATCCTCTTACCCCCCAAATTATTATTGTTCCGCTGCTCGGGTTTGATCAAGCAGGTCATAGGCTTGGATATGGCGGTGGATATTATGACCGTACATTTGCGACCCTTCCACATACACTACGAATAGGATATGCCCATTCTACCCAAGAAGTACCCTCTATTCCTACAGATCCTTACGATTATCCTTTATCCTATATTGTTACAGAAAAAGAGATACACCATTATCATACCTCTCCCCATAAAAACCTTTCTTAAGAGATAATTTTATGAGATTTCTTTTCCTTGGTGATATTGTTGGCCGTGCAGGACGTGATGCCGTTATTAAGAGTATCCCCAATTTACGCCGTGCTTTATCGCTTGATCTCGTTATTGCCAATGCTGAAAACGCAAGCCACGGATTTGGTTTGTCTCCTCCTGTTGCAACCTCTCTTTTAGAATGCGGACTTGATGTCCTTACTCTTGGCAATCACGCATGGGATCAACGCGCTCTTATAAGCCATATCAACACAGAACCGCGCATTATCCGCCCTCTTAATTATCCGCCCGGTACTCCCGGGCAAGGCTTTGTTCTCATTACCCTCACAGATGGTCGTAAGGTATTAGTTATAAACATTATGGGTCGTTTGTTTATGGACCCGTTAGATGATCCTTTCCGTAGCATCAATGAATTACTTACAAAACATAGACTTGGGACAACAGTTCAGGCAATTATTGTTGATATTCACGCTGAAGCAACAAGCGAAAAATGGGCTTTAGGGCATATGCTTGATGGGCGCATATCACTTGCTGTAGGAACGCATACACACGCCCCTACTGCAGACTACCGTATTCTTGCCAAAGGTACCGCTTTTCAAACCGATGTTGGCATGTGCGGTGATTACGATAGTGTCATTGGCATGGGAAAAGAAACAGCTATCACGCGTTTTACACGCAAAATTCCAACAGAACGCCTTCACCCTGCAGAAGGTGAAGCGACTATTTGTGGCCTCCTTGTAGAAACTCACACCAACGGACTTGCCCATCGCATAGCCCCCCTACGCCTTGGCGGTATCCTTGACCCAAGCATGCCAAATTTCTAAATTTTAATCTTTCAATACCTACTGATCTGTTCTTTTCTTTCTTTTGAAAACAGATCCCTGACCGAGTTATATATTCTCAAATTATACATCACTCGTCGTTTCAGTTGTCATTTCATCTTTCGTTGCAAAGACAAGAGGAGGTACACATGCATAAGCCTCCAATTCGGGATAAAGTGCCGCCATGGCAATATCTATACCATAATTTTTAATGGGACGACTATATCCTGGAATACTGATATTTTTTGAGTGAACATGTTTATAATCTGGATGCAATACATCTATTGGTCTAATCGGAAAACAAAACTCTAAAAACTTCTTCGCCCCCTTTGGCGAAACGCTATAACAAAATAAACCACATGTTTGGACTAGTCTAAAAAGATCTCCCTCAATAGAAACCTCCTTATAGAGAGCAATATCCTCCCGTAAATTCAGGTAGTTTACAAATGTTATACAAGAAGAAAATTGTGGCAACAAATCATAAGCAATCGGACTATAAAAACTATACCCCCACAAAATAATGTCCCATGTTTCGGGAAGAGTTTTTAATAATCTTTTATGCTCCTCTTCAAAATTCTTACAAAAAACTGCATCATCTTCTATAACGGTTAATGCCTCTCCAGAAGAAACTGCACGACGCCACT
>JAFVHT010000005.1 GCA_017474285.1 Acetobacter sp. | reverse complement strand
GTTTATGCTGTCATTAACCTACTCTTACACCAAAAGCCTATTAAGAACACCAAAAAGAAGAACCATTAAGACACTGTTTATATTTATATAAGACTAACTATCTAACTATATACGTTGTTATTATAAACTTTTTTATTGTCTCTTTCAATAAGCGCCTTTTAATTTTCTCGTCTAAAATTTTTTCTCCTCTTACCTAAATTTACCCATCCCCTATGTTTTATCTTTATGGTTACCTTTATAGGTTATCCCTAGTATAAGTTATCCCTGTGTTTTCACAAATCTAGCATAAAGTCCATTCTGTTGCATTAAGTTGGTATGTGTGCCGTATTCTACAACACGCCCTTCCTCTAAAACAATAATTTGATCCGCCGCGCGAATAGTAGATAACCGATGCGCCACAATAAGCGTTGTACGCCCTTGGCGTAAAGTTGCCAAACCTGCCTGCACAGCGGCCTCGTTATCACTATCTAAAGCACTTGTTGCCTCATCAAGCAACAACAGGCGCGGATTCCGCAGAAACGCTCGCGCTAAAGAAACACGTTGACGCTGCCCCCCTGAAAGACGTTGCCCCCCCGGACCGACAACAGTTTCATACCCTTGAGGTAACGCCTGAATAAACGACTCAGCCATAGCCATACGCGCTGCGGCATAGACATCGGATCGTGTGGCATGGGGACACCCGATAAGAATATTTTCATAAACCGAAAAATCAAAAAGTAATGGGTCTTGACTCACAAAAGCAATAGCATCACGCAAACTTGCAAGGCGCACATCACGCAAATCAACCCCATCCAACACAATACGCCCCTTTGTGACATCGTGAAGCCTTGGCACAAGTGATAACGCCGTTGATTTCCCCGCTCCTGAAGGACCAACCAACGCGACAGTACGCCCAGGCTGTACTTCAAAACTTACCCCATTAAGCCCAACACGCCCATCGGGATAAACAAAACCGACATTTTCAAAAGTAAGCCGCCCTTTTCCCTCTGGTAAAACAACAGCATTCGGACGTTCTGTAATGGCAGGAGGTTCATCAATAATGCGAAAGATCCGCGCAAGCCCCGCTAACCCTTCTTGTAAAGCCGCGTTTAAAGCCCCTAACGCCCGCAAAGGACGCGCAACCAATAACAAAGCTGCCACAAAACCAGAAAAATCTCCTAACGTCGCTCCGCCCCTCGCTGCGCGCCACCCAGCAAAGCCTAAAACAGCCGCCACAATAATACCGCCTAAAACTTCCAAAAATGGGTCAATACATGCCCGCCCGCGGGTAATACGCAACATGGCTTGATTAAAATGGTCAAAAGACAAGCGTGCACGCTGGCTTTCCTCTGTTTCCATACGATAGACCCGCACAGTCCGTGCTTGGGCAAAACTCTCTGTTAAAAAAGCGGCTGTTTCTCCAATCCGTTCTTGCATTGCTTCAGAGGCACGCCTAACACGCCGCCCAAAATATTGCACGGGCCATGCCGCAATCGGATAAAGAAACGCTGCTATCACACTTAGTTCCCAATCCATGTAAAACATAGAGACAATAAGCCCGATAACGGTAACACCATCCCCTAAAGCGTTAATGGCTCGTATCATGGCATCGCGAATAGAAACAGCATCTGTTGTAAAACGAGAGGCTAATTTTGCTGGGGCTTCACGTTCTACCGCACTCACATCTGTAAAGAGCAGATGATCAAACATTTCCCCTTGCAAATCTCTAATGACACTTAACACCATGTGTTGTGACATAATGGTTTGCAAATATTGAGACAACGCTTTAGCACTTGTTAAAGCCGCAACAAGTAACGGCACCTGATATAACACACGCGGATCACGGGCAGAAAACATATCAAGCGCACGCTGTATGACCAACGGATAGAATGCCGTTAAAATAGCGGTTAGCGCTGTTAGCCCCATAACAAGACTTATACGCCCAAAATGGTGTTTAATCCAACTCCGCCACAAACGCCCCAAAAGAATACGCGTGTCATCTGGTAAATATTCACGACGTAAAAAACGAAGCCCCCGTAACGACACAACTCACCTCTTTCTACTTTCTATGATTACTTTTTATAACTCTTTTTTTAAGACACTATATTTTAAAATTTTAAATTGGTTTTTCGTGCCTGTCCTGTTGCACGAAAGCCTTAAGTTTTTGTAAGCACGCTGTACGATCTGCCCAACACCCCCCAGCGCACCACCATTGCCGAACGCGTTCTAACAGAAGACCTACGTCAGGACCTGAAATTTTTCCTGCCGCTATCACATCACGCCCAGCAAGAGGAAATTGAGGTTTTTCCATTGTTACAAGTTGTGTTATGGCGTGACAAAAATCATTTTTTATCTCGTCCCCCCTCTTTTTTGCCTCTCTCTCTTGTTGAGTGAGCGCATAGTTATCATCACATTGTGCTAACCATAAGCGCCCCTCAAGAATTTCTTTTGACTCTTGAGAAAACAAAGCGCGCAAAGCGTTTTCCCTTACGTGTAACACAGAATACGTCAGCGCTTCTTTTTCTTTTTGTGAAAATTCTTTTGAAACAGCACAAACAAAACGACTTTCCTCACGAGAGAGTTTTAGTCGTTGGGCGATGTGTTTCGGCTGGTCTGTCATGGCCGCTAACCGCAATAAGGGCTGATAGGGAGGCTGAGAAAAAATCTGCGAAGGCATATGAGTATGCAGGTCAAGAAGATTTTCTAGCCGATTAAGACAAAACCCCTCAGGTAACACATAGGCTAAAACGCCTGTTTGTTGCATAAGGCGCAAAGTTTCCCCCACTTTTGGTCCACAAAGAATACGCTTAAACTCCGACCATATACGTTCAACAGACAACCCACATAGTAAAGAGGATAAATGACAAATAGCGTCTACTGCCGAGTCATAATATAAATCGTGATATAAATCGTGTTCACATTGATTAAAACGGGCGTAAAAACGAAAATACCGCAAAATACGTAACGCATCTTCACGGATACGCGTTTCCGCATCACCGACAAAACGCACCACACCCGCTTGAAGATCAGCTTGTCCACCGACATAATCATAAATTACGCCATTACAATCCATAGAAAGCGTATTGATAGTAAAATCACGTCGTAAAGCGTCTTCTTTCCAATTTTCTGTCCAACAAACACGGGCGTGGCGTCCGTCTGTTTCTTCGTCACGCCGTAAAGTAGTAATTTCGTAAGGAACACCCTCAATAACTGCTGTCACTGTGCCATGTTGAAGACCTGTCGGTACAACATGAATCCCTGCCGCTTGTAACAAACGTATTACTTCTTCAGGCGGTTGGGGTGTTGCTATATCAATATCTGTAATAGGGCGTTGTGCCAGCAAATCACGCACAACACCCCCAACCAAACGCGCCTGCGGTAAAACAGACCACAAATGTTTAAGAGCTTCTTGAGAAAGAGGTTCTAACTGCTCAAACAACAAAAGCGTTTCTCACTTTCTCTTTTCTTGCTTTTTTCTTAGCTCTACCTTTGTTTCAGCGTGTTTCATTGCTAAAAAACTATACCCTCCTATTTTTTATACTTTGCAAAACTCTCTTCAAAAAGAGATTTTTGAAAGAGAATTTTTCGTCACAGAACAAGGTTATATACAGAGACAGCCTGACAGCCCAAGATAAGAATAGAACCTTTCACGCGTAAAATCATTTCTTATCCTATTATGAGATCTTCCCATTTTTTCACGTTCAGGCTAATATACGTGGCGCACACAATTATACACACTTCGTTATAAAGTGCTTTGAGAGACCAAAAACTATTCAGGAGTTAAAACACCATGAGTGCGATTATTGATCTTATTGCACGAGAAATTCTCGATAGCCGTGGAAATCCCACTGTTGAGGTCAATGCCCGATTAGCTTCTGGGGCTTGCGGTACGGCAGCTGTCCCTTCTGGTGCCTCTACAGGATCTTATGAATCTGTTGAACTCCGCGATGGTGATCCAAAACGCTATGCGGGGAAAGGTGTCCTCAAAGCCGTTGAAAATGTTACCGCTGAAATTCTTCCCGCTCTTAAGGGAGTCGAATCGTCTGATCAAATTTATATTGATAACGCGATGATTGACCTTGATGGAAGTCCTAATAAATCTCGCTTAGGGGCAAACGCTATTCTTGGTGTTTCGCTCGCTGTTGCAAAAGCCACCGCTGAAGAATTAGGGCTTCCTCTTTACCGTTATATTGGCGGAGCTTTTGCTCATATCCTGCCTGTTCCTATGATGAATATTATTAACGGGGGACAACACGCCGATAACCCTATTGATATTCAAGAATTTATGATTCAACCCGTTGGTGCTCCCTCTATAACTGACGCTATTCGTTGGGGATCTGAAATTTTTCTACAACTTAAAAAAGCCCTTGTTGCCGCAGGTCATAATACCAATGTTGGAGATGAAGGAGGTTTTGCCCCTGCCCTAAAATCCGCCGATGAAGCACTTGGTTTTATGACACGCGCTGTAGAAGCCGCAGGCTATCGTCCAGGAGAAGATGTCACTTTTGCCCTTGATTGTGCTAGTACAGAATTTTTCAAAAACGGTACCTATAACCTTACGGGTGAAGGGCATTCTTTTGACTCTGCGGGTATGGTTGATTACCTTGTTCATCTTGTTAGTCGCTATCCCATTGCTTCTATTGAAGACGGCATGGCAGAAGATGATTGGGAAGGTTGGGCTTTACTGACTCAAACACTTGGGAAGAAAATACAACTCGTTGGCGATGATCTTTTTGTGACCAATCCTGAACGGTTGCGCCGTGGTATTAAAGCAAAGGCTGCGAACTCCCTCCTTGTTAAGATCAACCAAATCGGCACATTAACAGAAACATTTGAGGCTGTTGAGCTTGCTCACCGTGCTGGGTACACAACTGTGATGAGCCATCGTTCTGGCGAAACAGAAGATTCTAGTATTGCCGATTTGGCTGTTGCGGCTAATTGTGGACAAATTAAAACCGGTTCTCTTTCTCGTTCAGATAGAATTGCGAAATATAATCAACTCATCCGCATTGAGCAGGAATTAGGCACAACAGCACAATATGCTGGTGAGAGTATTTTAGAGCGCTCATAACCTGTTGTTACCCCTCCCTTATGCTTTTTAAATAAAAACTTAGAGCGTATTTCTTTTATACGTGTTTTGTTTTGCAGTTCTTATAAAAAGCGCTAAGAAACAACACGCAGCAGGGTTTCGCGTTGTTAGTTTTTCAACGAGGTAAGTTTAAGTGTCTATAAGTCGTGTTCGCCGCTCGGTACGTAGTGCTATTCGTATCGCAGCAGCTCCTGGCGTGTTTCTCATTATTACCCTTTATTTTGGCTGGAACGTTACCCAAGGCGCCCATGGTCTCTATGCTTATGAAAAACAACTTGTTCTACTCGACCAAGCAAAGCTTGCCTATAAAAACGCTCTAACAGAAAGAGATTTTTGGTGTCAACGCGTTAATGCCCTCAGTGAACAAAATCTTGATCTTGATGTTTTAGACGAACGCGCACGCGCTATGCTTAATATGGCTGATAAAGACGATATTGTTGTCCCTTATAATTGGTATAAACCGCCTGCCTAATAAAGCCTATTTCTATAGATATTTTGCTCTCTTGTGCCTTTCCTTTCCTTTCCTTTCCTTAAAAGAATATAGAATAAAATTATACATTTTTAGATTAAAGTGTAAAATCCTATAAATAGTAGATTTCGCTCCCCCTATAAAAATATAAAAAAAAACGTGTTAGATTTCTTTTAGAAACCTAACACGTTACATATTTGCATTTATTCTATGCTACATACTCTTATCCCATATGCGTAATACAATACTGTCAAACACTTCTTGTATTTTAGCATAGTCAGAAAAAGAAAACCGCCCTTTCTTATAATGGGTGTAGTTAGGACAAGCATCATGCATTTCTTTTTTCCATGCCTCTGCCTGTGTAAATGTAATAATCCTCTGTCGAAGCGCGCGATCTATTTCTAAACGAACACTTTTTTCTCTCAATTTTGTTTTACTATAACGTAAAATCTCACTCTCTACCGGAAACTTACCCAACATCAACTCATTCCACCAAATGTGGAACGTGTACACAGGATTAATAGACGAAATAAAAGCACACCATATCCAAATAAAAACTGTTAAAATAACAAGAGTTACAATCACAACAAGCGAAATCTGTAAATTTTGCGCTATAGAAAACATTTAAACCTCCATGCTCATCTTTGAGGTGAAGTCTCCCCCCCCCCATTTTTTTGCCACACTTATACAAAGAGAAGCAATTTTTATCTAACAGTTATCTAAACTAATGTAGATACAAATTAAGAACGCTTTCCGCCTCCTATCTGGAGCTCAATATCACTAAAGACCTTCTTAATTTTAACAAAATCAGCAAAAGATAACTGTCCCTTTACGTAAGAACCATAAGGAGACATAGCCTCATCTATGGCTTTATCCCATGTATCCGCCTGCTCTTGAGTAACACCCCCTGCCCTAACAAACCTTTTGATAAGCTTACGAACAGTGACCGACCTCAACCGTAATTTACTATATCTTAAAATTTCACACTCTTCTGGTGTTTTATTCCAGATAAGCTCATTCATCCAAATATAGAAAACAAAAAGCGGATTGATGGATAAAACAAGACCACACCAAACCCAAACTAAAGCTGTCCCCACCACAATTACCGCTAACGCAGCCATAGCAAGATGTAACACGCTAATCTCCCCACAATTATACCTAAATTACTTATCCCTAAAAAACACAGATACGCATTACTTAACAAGACGACTTAATTAAACAAGCGCATATTAAGTTAAAGCGTTACTATTAAAAACTATTTTATGTCAAATTTTATTTTAATCTTTAATTTTTGATAAATCAGTAGAACGTAAATATGTACAAAAACCTAGCTCTCCCTCTAAAATCAACAAAAAAAACGAGAGGAGAGCCTACGTATCTAACATTCAAATTTAAAATATTTAAGTATTCCCTAGAAAGTTAGATCAATAAATTAGACCAATCTAGGGAATTTCACCTCTATTTATTTTTCTACTTGATTTTCGCTTCACGGAAAACAACATGTTTACGCACAACAGGATCATATTTTTTAAGTTCCATTTTACCTGTATGCGCACGCGCATTTTTTCTCGTCACGTAGAAATAACCCGTTTCTGCTGTTGAAACGAGACGAATTTTAATAACATTGCTCTTAGCCATAATTTCCTCAACAAGACAATATCACGACCCTATGATGGTATCACAATGGTATCACAAAGGATCAACTCTCACACTTACTGAAACTCTGTCTGCAAAAATAGTCACAGATAAAAAATAATGTCAAGTATTTCCACACTCTAAAAATCTGCTCACAAATCTGACCATAAGGGAAATTTTTGGGCTAAATGATCAATTTTATCTGGTGTTAAGACGCCAGAAGGCGGTAATTCTGCAAGGATTCGTGTGTGCCCTTTTTCTTCAATGGCTTGTTTATTACCGGGGTTTTCTGGTCCATTCAGCACAACACCCACAAGAGTCATTCCTCTTTTCCTTAAGGCTTCTATCGTCAAAAGCGTGTGATTGAGCGTGCCAAGTCCACTGCGTGCTACTAACACAACAGGCAATCCCCATAACGACATAAGGTCACTCATGAAATGAGTATCCGTAATAGGAACCATCACACCCCCTGCCCCTTCAATAATGAGAGGCGTTTCTGGATCTGATTCTGGTAATGTTAAACGTAACGGATCAATATCTATTCCCTCTATTCTTGCAGCCGCTTCAGGAGAAAGAGGGGCTTGACACGCTAAAGCAGGCGGAAAACAAACAGGATTACGCACGAGCTGTTGTATGGTCGCTGTATCGCCATTTTCTTTTGCCAACCCAGTTTGTAAGGGCTTCCAATAAGACCCACGCCATCGTTGCATAAGACAGGCTGAAACAACTGTTTTCCCAACATCTGTATCTGTTCCCGTCACAAAGACCCCTGCACGCGGTGGCTTACGAAAACACCCATAAGCCACTTCCCATGTTACAGCACTCCCCATTGCCTCAAATTGGCGTAAAGCACCGCGAAATTGCGTCACACTCAGAGGTCTACTCTCATGACGTGGAACAGAGGCACCTGTTTCTTTAAGATGTTGCACAAACGCCAGACCCGATTGAAAAGGATGTGTCACCCTTTCATGTTGCCACAATCCTACACACGGAAAGGGAATCATCGCCTGCATATCGGCAAAATCGGGATAGTACGGAATACCAGACTGCCCCCCTACGGCCTCGCAGGCAGCTTGCCATTGTGCAAACGTACCGCGTACCAAGGTTGAGAAGGCGAGCATACCATTAGGAGCAAGCCTCTCTGATAATCGCTTTAACACTTTTTGCGGATTGGCTATCCATTGAAGCACCAGACTCCCACAAATAAGGTCAAAAGGACCGTCTCTATCGAGATGCTCTATATCCATACAATGAAAGTGAACATTTTTAAGCGCCATTGTTTGGAACATTCTCTGGGCGCGCTCTAACATACGCGGGGCATAATCTGTTGCTACAATAGACGCCTGTGGCCATAAATGACATATATTATGCGTGAGTAACCCTGTGCCACACCCGAGCTCTAAAATCGTTTGTGGTTTATGATTATAACCAGCAAAATATTGCGCTATATGTTCACTTAAACGATGGGCAACAATTCTTTGCACCACAGCGGCAGAGTGATACTTCTCTGCCTTATTAAAATGCTCCATAATCTGTTCGTTACGCGTTTTCTTTGGCATGACACGAAACTATGCCATCGCGTGGCGTATCGTTTGCAATAAGGTTGCACATGGCTGTATATGCGTTTGTGGTAAAAGATGCCCGCCTTCTTCCCATAACACACGAACGGTTGGAGGCATAGATGCTTTTAACATTTCAGGAGAAACAAGATCATCTTGCATACCACCAAGGATTGTTACACGCTGCCCTAAAGAGGCTAATTCTGTGTAAACATTAAATTCTCTCAACACATCAAGCCCCCAGCATAATGTTTCAACATGGGGTGTGCTCTTTAATGGGATTGGAGACGCACCGCACCGTTTCCTAAAATGATTCACAACAGAAATAGGGTCAGACATGACATGACGTTTCATACGCTCTAAAACACGTATCGGTACCCCCTGCGTAAATTCCCCTCCTGACGCAAATCGACCAAACGCATTAAACCCCACATATTGGCTTCCTACAGGCAATATTGTCCGCCCTATTAACCACAAAAAACCTAAAGAATGCCCCACAGCAAGAATAGGATTTCCTTTTTGCTGTAGTTTTTTGAGTGTTTTTTCTATTGTTTGTGTTTGCCCGTACACACTATACCCATTATGTCCATCAAAAAAGCCAAAATCAGGTACATACACAGAGTCCCAACCAAGATACTGCAAGAGAGGATCCCAAAAATGGGCATCAAACCCCCAGCCATGCAAAAAAACCGTCTCAACAGATTGCACGAGAAATATCCTTTTTGGCACGTAGTATGGCATACGCTAATGCATCAATTTGTTCAACACGATGATGTGCGCATACAACAACACGTAAACGACAACTTCCCGGCGGCACAGTTGGGGGACGAATAGGCACAACGAGAAATCCTGCCTCTTCCACCGCGCGTGCAAGTGTCATAGCCTCCTGTTCTTTTCCTACGACAACGGGGATAATTTGGGTTGTAGAAGTTCCCACATTGACCTCCGCCTCCCGCATATGTCTACGAAAACGCTCTGCAAGTACTGTGACATGACGACGCTCTTGTTCCATTCTTGGCAAAAGATCTAAAGCCGCATCAACAGCCCCGACAATAAAAGGTGATAAAGCTGTTGAAAAAACAGCTCCCGATGCGACATTATCAAGCCAAGCACACGCCGATTTTGAGGCAGCAATAAACGCCCCCATACTCCCTAACGCTTTACTAAAAGTGCCAATAATTATATCTGCACTGTCACACACTAACCCTCTGCCATTTTCTCCTAAAATGCCTATAGCATGCGCCTCATCGACACAGAGCAACGCATGATGTTCACGCGCTAATGCCTGAAGAGCAATACAATCGCAACAATCCCCTTCCATACTAAAAACACTTTCTGTGAGAATCACACGCAAACCGTTCCTTTTATGCCG
Organism: Acetobacter sp.; assembly: GCA_017474285.1. GTDB lineage: Bacteria > Pseudomonadota > Alphaproteobacteria > Acetobacterales > Acetobacteraceae > Acetobacter. Next base: position 54,625 of record JAFVHT010000005.1, on the reverse strand, counting down.
TGCCAAAAGTGACGCCAAATGCGTTATATCACCATGACGAAACCGCACAGGCTGTAATCCCGCTGCAGCACACCCATGATAAAGGCTTGCATGTATGAGTTTATCGGCAAAAATCGTTGCCATTTCCCCTGTTTGTTGTAAAGAAAGACGAACTAAAGCTGGCAACAAAGAAGCATTCGCTTGCCATCCTGAAGGAAAAATGCGCGCTTCTGGCAGAGATGTCAGTTCTGCCACACGCTGCTCAAGAGCGTACATATGGCTTGTCATCCCGCTGACAATCCGTGAGGCACCGCTTCCACACCCATCAGCCCGTGCATAGGTCATAGCACGTTCAAGCAATAAAGGATGCATCGAAAGCCCAAGATAATCACTTGAGGAAAAATCAATAAGTTCACGACCACTCCGCATACAACGCACAAGCCCGGGCTTAAGCCGTTGTAACGGTCTGTTCACGCGCAACCGTCCTTGGTCTTCTAAATTTTTTAAGCCTTTATGAAAAAATTCATCAAATTCTATCATAGTCTCACTATCATATTTTCAGCCATATTTTCTAACGGCAACTTAGATTTGATATTTTATCAATAATCATCAAAAATCTATAACACTATGACGCATTCTCATCGTTTACCGCATTGGTACCAAAAAGGGCTCCCGCATATCTGGCTCCCCTACAGCCAAATGCAAACAACCCCTCATCCTTTAGCAGCCGTTGCAACCAATGGTAGTCAAATTTTCCTTGCCGATGGGAGACAATTAGTTGATGGCATTGCCTCGTGGTGGACAGCATGCCACGGCTATAATCACCCGTATATTTGTACGGCTGTACAGCGCCAACTTGATACCATACCCCATATCATGTTTGGTGGCATAGTACACGAACCTGCTTTACACCTCGCTCAACGTTTGTGCCATCGTCTACCAAGCCCTCTCCAACACGTTTTTTTTACAGATTCTGGTTCTGTCTCTGTTGAAGTTGCGATGAAAATGGCTATTCAAAGCCGACTCAATAAAGGTGAAACACAACGCACTCGTATTCTCGCATTTCGTGGGGGGTATCATGGAGACACACTCGGCACAATGGCTGTTTGTGATCCAGAAGAAGGTATGCACGCACTTTATGGCAATGTCTTAACACAACAAATCATTTCTCCCCTCCCCTGTGATGACGCTAGTTTTAAGATTTTTAACACCCTTTTAGAGCGTCACGCCCATACCATTGCGGCTATTCTTGTAGAACCCCTTGTCCAAGGGGCAGGCGGTATGCGCTTTCATCCACCAGAAATTTTACGCACCATACGACACGCCGCAGATCGTTACGATATTTTGTTAATTTTAGATGAAATTTTCACAGGCTTTGGCAGAACAGGAACATTTTTTGCCCATGAACAAGCCAATATTGTACCTGATATTATCACTCTCTCTAAAGCGCTGACCGGTGGCACACTCGCTTTAGCGGCAACTATAGCAACGACATGTGTTTTTGAGTCATTTTTATCAAACGTTCCAGAACACGCCCTTATGCATGGACCAACCTTTATGGCGAACCCTCTTGCCTGTGCAAGCGCTAATGCCTCACTGGATCTGTTTGACACAGAGCCTCGTCTTGAACAAGTCGCTGCTCTTAATAGTTTTTTAACAGACGCACTGAAACCATGCCGCACTTTGCACGGCGTACGCGATATTCGCACTCTCGGCGCAATTGGAGTTGTAGAGCTTGATCGTATTACGAACCTTGAGAAATTACGGCAAGACTTTATTGCACATGGGTGTTGGATTCGTCCTTTTCGTAATATTGTCTATCTCACCCCTGCCTTTACAATCAGTGAAGAAGAGCTTCAGACACTGACCAGCACCATATATAAAGTTCTCAGCGCTTAAAAATAAACTCTCGGCGAAAACTCTTTTCCCCTCTATTACAAGTAAAACCCTTACGATTTTTCTTTCTTAGGGAAATAATAAATAGTTGCCCCCCTGAGAAGAACTCTGAAAAGAATCTTTATAGGAGACGTATTACTTGGCGAAGACGATTGGAGCGTTTCTTGAGATTTTATTCGTTTCAGCCATTGCACGAACCAATTCACTTTAAGAAATAAAGGAATATTCTTAAATCCACCGATTAAGGCATATTTATAAACAGACGCTGGTACATAAGCACCTACCATGATCAGATACATTGATGCTGTTAAAACACATCTGCGAGTTAATGGATATATAGCGTAATTTTCTATGGTCGGAGAAATTGTCAATGTAAGTGCTAAAAGTCTAGTGTAACACGCTATCCAAACAACAGTCCTTAAAAAAAGCGTCATAAAATGGACATCATGAAAATGCGGTCACCCCAAAAGTATTTAATAAAAACAATATTGTGACAAATAGAAGGCCAAGCACGCTCAAAAAAAAACGGCACCACCAAACCAAATAGCCAGTGCCACTTTTATAAGAAAATATACTAAAGTAACAGCCATTGCGATAATCTCATATAAAGCCCTAAAGGGAAGTATCGCTATTAAAATGACTCTTATTAAAAGAGTTAAAAAACAATATTTCAAAGTATCGTTGTGCTGTCCTAAGACTTCATCACAATCATCACAGTTATAAAAACAAAATATTTTTATACGCTAAAAAAGCTATCTAAAAATGTTGTTGTAACATATACCCTTGATTGTTTTTTATGCTGTTCTGTATGCGACTCCTCTTTTGTTGAGGCTGTTTTTGGAGGTTCACTTTTTTAGACAGCGTATTTTCCTTGTTTGTTCCATCTAATAAAGCATCTTCCGACGATAGAGTTTGATCAACCGGTATTGCTAAATGACTGTCATGAACCGTTTTTATATTACCATTCGGATTAATAATTGTCTCTGTACCGTCTTTATTAGGAATAACCAACGGTATGACTGTTTGAAAATGCAAATTGACAACATTCTGATTACTTTTATTATTCTTATTATCTTTTTCTAAAGCCTTTCCTACCGATAACTTATTATTGATATTATGATTCTTATCAAGAGTGTGACTTATATCGTTATTGAAATCATCGCTAATAGTCATACCATAGCGAATTTTTTCTTTTTCACCAAGGCTTATTTCCTCACCATCTCGTAATATAGCTTTCCCATGCAATGAAGCATGAGAGTCATTACCGGGCAAATCTAACAAAAAGCCACCAGGACCAAACGGCACAGGTTGTTTCAATCCTGTAGGCCACATATCAGGATTTTTTTCAAATGAAGCAGCGACATTCTCTGTAAATTTATCAAGACTAGCACATCCGCCTAGCAGCACACATGTCCCTAAAACAAGCACTTTTCCCATAACTATACTACCACTCTATTATTTTATACACCAAGCTAGCCCATGCACGATTCCCCACTCTCACCCTTTTTATATTCCGTATTATCGTTCAACATGTCGAATACCGATAATTAAATAATCCCACCCTGTAATAAGAGTCAGTACTGCAGCAATCCAAAGTAAAACAGCACCAATCATAGCTATCGGAAGCCGTGGTTCCCCCAATAGAACGCTAGTACCATTACCTGCAAGCAAAAACCCTATCGCCGTCATTTGAAAACCTGTTTTCCACTTAGCCAGGCGTGTTACAGGCAAACTTGTTTTACATTCTGCAAGATATTCCCGCATACCAGAGACTAAAATTTCACGACAAAGAATAATAAGAGCGGGCCATAACCCCTCATAAGGCACCCGCGTATACCCAACCAAAACCATAAGACATGCTCCTACAAGCAATTTATCGGCGATTGGATCAAACATTCTGCCAAAATCAGAAAGCTGCTGGCGTGCACGTGCAAGTTTACCGTCAAGATAATCTGTAATACCCGCTAAAATAAATATGACACATCCCAAAGCACTCGCCCATGGTGTACCCCATGCGACACAGCCCACCACAATAGGAACAACAACAATGCGCGACAGCGTCAAGATATTAGGAAGATTGGTTAACATTAGCGATATATCTTTCAATCAGACCCTTAATCAGGAGTCCAATCTGGATGAAAATGCCCGTACACGGCTCTTGCTATTTCACGACTAATCCCTGATACCGATTCAAGTTCTGCCAACCCTGCTTGACACACTGCCCGAACAGAACCAAAAGTACCAAGAAGAATTTTTTTGCGCATAGGACCAATACCAGGCACCTCGTCAAGTGCAGAACGCACAAGTGTTTTAGAACGCCCCGCCCGATGCGTTGTAATAGCAAACCGATGGGCTTCATCACGCAAGCGTTGAAGATAATAAAGCACGGGATCGCGTGGAGGAAGCTGAAACGGCTCTGTATGGTCTGTATAAAACCATTCACGCCCAGCATTACGATCAACCCCTTTCGCAATACTCACAAGTTTAACCCCTCTTACCCCAAGATCATCAAGAATACCCCGCACGGCAGAATATTGCCCTTCTCCCCCATCAATCATTACAATATCAGGCCAACAAACGGCATCCCCCTCCTTTTCTTCTTTAAGAGCACGAGAAAAACGGCGCTTAAGTACTTCACGCATCATAGCAAAATCGTCCCCAGGTGTTATAGACCCTTTAATACGAAATTTTCGATACGCTTTACGATCAAACCCTTGTACCCCTCCAACAATCATAGCCCCATAGGCATGGGTTCCTTGAATATGGCTATTATCATAAACTTCAATTTTTTTCGGTGGAGATTCTAACCCAAATACTTTAGCAACCCCTTCAAGAAGAGAAATTTGCCCCGCAGTTTCTGCCAATCGACGCCTTAACGCATCACGCGCATTACTAACAGCATGTGCTAAGACCTGTTTTTTCTTCCCCCGCTGGGGAGTTACAATCGTAACCTTTTTTCCCCGATTCAAAGAAAGGGCTTCGACAAGAAGTTCTCTCTCTTCAAGGTCATGGCTTATCAAAATTTGATCTGGACAAGACCTATTATCGTAAAATTGAGCTATAAAAACACTTAAAATTTTTTCTACCGTTTCTTCTTGCGTATGCGCAGGAAAAAAGGAACAACTTCCATTATTATGCCCACCGCGAATAAAGAAAACTTGAATACACGTCTGCCCACTTTCTTGCCACACCCCCATAACATCGGCTTCTGGAAGACACTCCGGGTTAATAACACGAGAATCCTGCATTTGGGCTAAAGCACGAATACGATCACGCAACACAGCGGCTTTTTCAAAATCAAGCGCTTCGGCAGCAGTGTTCATTTCTTGCCCCAGTGTTTCTCGTAATGTTGTATTTCTCCCTGATAAAAAATGACGTGCTTGCTCAACAAGTTCTGTATACTTTGTCTGGTCGATCCGCCCCACACAAGGCGCCGAACAGCGTTTAATTTGATATTGTAAACAAGCTCTTGTACGATGGTTAAAAATAGAATCTGAGCATGATCGTAATAAAAAAACACGCTGAATAAGGGTTAAGGTTTGCTCGGCAGCCCAAGCAGACCCAAAGGGACCCCATAACGTTGCTTCTTCAGGTGCCCGTCCACGATAGCGCGCAACCCGTGGAAAAGCATGATGATCGGTCAATATTAACCATGGTTCACTTCGATCATCACGTAACAAAATATTGAAGCGTGGCTTCATACGCTTGATATAATTCGCCTCTAATAAAAGAGCTTCGGCTTCGGTATGCGTTGTAACAATTTCCATCGTCACCGTTTGAGAAACCATTCGCTTAAGTCTCTCTGGCAAACGTGACACATGCGTATAAGAAGTAACACGTTTTTTTAGAGAAGCTGCCTTACCAACATAAAAACCTCTCCCTTTTCCCCAATCATACGGTAGACACCCGGAGAGAATGGCATTGTTCTCAAAGTATAACGAATAGCGTCTACCCCTTTTCGTGTAGAAGAGGTAGGAAAATTAGAATTATTTTTTATATCAGAATCTGTATGGGAAATTATTGTCATCCATAGGTCTATACAGAATTTATACCACAATTAAGAGTTTTCTTTTATAAGATATTCTTTAAGTAGTTTTTATATCATATTCTTTTTCTTAATCAAAAACGTTACAATAAAAACCTCTTTATGTTCCAACTTTCATCCCTGCTATTTTATTTTAACAATAATAGCAGGGACAAAGAAATTATAAGGATAAAGACACAGTCAGAAAAAGTACTTCCATTTATTAGTCTACTAAACGCCTACGGAAACTATCAGGATCTGCCTGCTCCCACCAAAGCCTTAATCTTGGATGGTCTGTCCCGTTGATCAGCTCCCCTTCCTTTACAAAAGGATAGATCTCATCTATTGGACGTGATTCTGCGACGTTAACCCTGTGCCGCAAGCCACAAGGACTAAACTCACTCAGTGAACTTAATCCAGCTGCTGCTGTCAACGTCCGCAAAGCATCTATCGTACCCTTATGAAAGCGTGCAACTCTCATCGCTTTTTCTGGAACCACTAAACCACGTTGCCGTGCAGGTGATTGGGTCGCAATCCCCGTTGGACACGTATCAGTATGACACCGCATAGACTGAATACACCCTAGTGAAAACATAAAGGCACGTGCAGCATTACACCAATCTGCCCCCATAGCTGCATTAATAGCGATATGTGCCCCAGATGAAACCTTACCAGAAGCAGCAAGTTTAATCTTGCCCTTAAGCCCCGTACCAACCAACGCATTACGAGCAATAATTAACCCTTCACGTAAAGGCATACCCATACTATCGGAAAGTTCTGTCGGAGCAGCGCCTGTTCCGCCTTCAGCACCATCAACAACGATAAAATCAAGTAAAATCCCTGTTTTTATCATCGCTTTAACGATAGCAAAAAGCTCATGCGGGAAACCTACACATAATTTAATACCTACAGGTTTACCCCCTGATAACTCACGCATACGTGCAGCAAATTCCAAAAGTTCACACGGAGTAGAAAATGCTGTATGTGCTGAAGGTGAAATACAATCTTGCCCTTCTGGAACACCACGTGTCTCGGCTATTTCTTGCGAAACCTTTGCACCAGGAAGCACGCCGCCATGACCAGGTTTAGCCCCTTGTGACAACTTAATTTCAGTCATTTTAACTTGGTCATGTTGGGATCGTTCCCGAAAACGTTCTGGATCAAAAGTGCCATCTTTTTGACGACAGCTAAAATACCCTGACCCAAGCTCCCACACCAAATCACCACCATGTTTAAGATGATAAGGAGAAAGCCCGCCTTCGCCTGTATCGTGATAAAAACCACCTATTTTTGCTCCAAGGTTAAGGGCTTCTATCGCATTTGCCCCTAAAGCTCCAAAACTCATAGCCGAGATATTCAAACACGAGGCTGAATAGGGCTTGCTACATTGCTCTGTCCCTACCTGCACACGCATATCTACCTCTATATCGGTATTTGGTTTAATAGAATGAGATAGCCACTCGTATTCACCTGCATAGACATCTAACTCGGTGCCAAACGGATGCAATCCCTCTTCACCTTTTGCACGCTCATAAACAAGAGTGCGTTCATCGTGACTATAGGGTCTACCATCTAAATTGCTCTCTACAATATAAGAACGCAAAAATGGACGTAACCATTCAAAAAACCAACGAAACCGTGCTGATGCTGGAAAATTCCTTCGCAGACTGTGCTTTGTCTGAAACAAATCAATAATACTCAGACACAATACTGGCACAGTAATAATGAGGAACCACAATAAAAGAGGGCACCACACGCCTGCACATAAGACAACAAGAGTACCCAACACACTAAGCCATAACAGCACATTACGTGCCCAAGAACGATCCGTACACAATGCTGTTATAAGAGTATCTTTCTTCACTTCACACCTTCCCATATAAGCAAACACCGAGCGATTTACTCAACGTCAAATGCCGTTTATGCTCTTATCGCACACCTTTAGAAGGTTTTACAAAAACTCACTCTTTATGACTACTTAAAAAGTCTTAAAAACCTTTAATAAAATAATAAAAAAATAAATTTCTCTTTATCTGCTCTCTATATCTTTCTCAAATATATTCCTTATAAGCTCTTCTTTTTCTCCTCAAAGTCACTTTTTAGGCCAAAAAACAAGTATAAAAAGCCCGCCCGCCCCTGCACAAAGTCCATCCATAAGAGCCATAGAAATTGGTACACCTGGTAGAAGATAAGTTGGAGAATCACACGGTTTAGACGGAAATGCAGGCATAGACGCTAAAATCTCTGCCATCGTATGCCCTTGAATATGGGGGGCGTGACATTCTGGCAATGGACTCGCCCACCAGCCCCACTCCACCCCAACATGACATATAGACAGGCCCATACTAACTAAAAGCGGTAATAAACACAGAGCAAGGAAAAAACGCCCTCCTTGAGACGGCAACAACAATGCCAAAACAGACAGCCCAAACAAAACACGCCAAGGCCAGCGTTCCCATAAGCATAAAGCACAGGGTACAATACTGAGCTTATTTTCCACCCACCAAGCAATGATAAGAACAAGCAAACTTGCAAAGCATAAAACACCTGCTACAAACCGAATATGCCCTTGCATGAATAAACGCCACTTATACAAAAAGACAGCCAACCCCTATCATAATTTTGATCATAGTTTTTCCCTTTCTATACCTAAAACTATTTTTACGTGCGTTTTAAGGTCCTCTTTAGATATTTTAGGCTTCTTTAACCAATGAAGCTAACCAATGTCGAAAAAATGCAGGTGTAGGAAAATCTACTGGAACGCGATAGCCTATCCCTCCTAACCTCCGTGTTGTTTGTACTCCGTCCTCATCGGCATGATCATGCCCTATATAAACAGGTATACGATTTAAAAAAGGCGGCCTTTGCATAATTTGTGACACAGCATACCCTTTATCAATCCCAGCAGGACGGATTTCCCACGCCATGTGAGCGGGACGAAGCGAAAACTCCCCTGCCGATTCGCTTACCCAACCTTGTGCAGCGATTTTCAAAACATTCATCGCTTCTGGTGCCGCACGATAATGTAAGACAAACCCACCTACAGTACGTTCAAGACGTGTACCCGGCAATGTACCAAGAAGGTCACGCGCGCGCGCTAACCAATGCCTCGGTAAAGTCGGCAAAGCAGCGTATTCAATATTTCCTCCCGGATGATGACGAATAGCTGCCCCACGATCAGCCGCTACAGCAAAGGGAACTTCTCCTAAAAGCTGATCAAGGCTTTCCATCGAACGACGAGAAATAATCGCTAGAGCATCATGACAAGCTGCCCGTAAATGCTTCAGAATATCTAATAAATCCGTCGGCATATCCACATCATCTACAGGACGCATGGTTTCTACCAAAGTACCATCGAAATCGATTAAAAAAGCCGCCTCCGTTAAACTTGGTATTGGAAAACGCGTATGCCCTATATCAGAAAATCTCACCCTATCCCCTTTCTTTTACGCATGCATATTACTATAAAAACTTCTAAAACAAATCTTAACCCAACAAGTTATAAAAACATGTTTCAATCTTCTTCATACAATTAATAAATTCCTCCTTTTTCTGGCCCTCTCAACGGTGTAGAAAACGGAACAGGTGGAGGAAGTGGTGCATTTTTCGTGCCTCCTAAGGACGACCCTGGAGATAGCACAGAATGCATCTCTTCTGCATCTTGTCTTTTTGGCGCAGGCAGCGATAAAGGTTGTGTATGTTCGGGAAAAGAATGTCCCTCTTTCATATCTTTAACAGGTGTGACAATAGAAGAGGAAGTTTTCCCTGTTTGTACAACAGCAGGTATCGGTGTTTTTTTAGGTATCACAGGAGGCGACAATGACACACCAGGCAAAGGAGGCACAACAGGTTTTGGTAAAGGAGGTAAAATTGGCGGTAGATCATTTCCATCACACCGTATAACTTGTACATCATACAAAGGGTCTTCCAAAATCCCTAAAGATGGTTCTGCTGCCAACATCCAACCGTGAAATACTCTTCCATTATGGAGAGTATCCTGGATATCCAACCAAGCAGCTGCATCGGGTGGCAACGTTGGAGGACGCTGCAAACACCGACCAACCGTAATTATAAGATTTTTATACTGGCGTATGGTATTAATAGGAATCGTTAAAACTTCAACTTGGGACTCTAACTTATCTAGTACACGTAACACAGCCTCCCCTTTTCCTTGCCACGTGTTGGAAGGATATGCAACAGGAGGGGCAATAGCTGTTACCTGAGGAAGCGTTGCCTGTTGATGAGACATTGTTACTGGCTCTGCCCAAGCCGTCAGAGACCAAACCGTTAAAGAGGCACAACCTGTTATTGCATACCCCATAACCACGCGACTCCATAAAATGCACAACCGTAAAGCGGTACAGGTCATCCCTCAACCTTTGGCGTTTTTAGGGTGAGGATAAAATCAACTAATTTCTTTTGCATGACTTGTGCACTCACCCCCATAAGAACAGCATCATCAAATGCATCTGTGACAATTTGTTGTACTTCTTGCCAATTTTCCTCTAAAATACGCAATTTTTCTTGACATGAGACAGGCTGTCCGTTGTCTTGTAACCAAACTGTCAAATCTTTATGAGATTCATGATAAGAGTTACGGGAAACATTCATTTTAAATTTCTACTCTCTTAGCACGAAAACGCGTTATAGGCACAAACACTCTTTAGAGATGTCCATTTTTCTATAAACCTTCACGAAAATCCCCATGATGGTTAGGTATATCTTGCGACATTTGTTGTTGAGAAGAACATTCCTTTTCGTTGGCCTGCGCATTGCCCCGGGCATTAGTTACAGACAAAACAAACCGACTTAATAATTGCTCAAGGCTTATCGCCCCTTGAGTTTGTGTTATGGTTGCACCAGGAGAAAGAATATTATCACTTCCGCCAGGAGAAAGATCGATATATTTTCCCCCTAGCAAGCTATCACTTGTAATAATTGCCGCTGTATCCTGTGGAAGTTTAATATCTGGTCTCACTATAAATGTAACATGTGCTTTATAATTTTGAGGGTTCACGGTTTCAGCAATAACCGTCCCAACAGTAACACCTGCTAGGCGTACATCTGATCCAACATCTAACCCATCAATATGCGAAAAATCAGCATTAAGCATATAACCTGTCGTAGGCGTTACGTTCTTCTTTTCTAAAACTGCCATACAAAGCATAACAGAAAACAAGACTAAAACAGCAAGCCCGACAAGAAACTCTACCATGCTCCCTTGTGTTTTTCCGATGGCGTCTTTGGTCAATTTATAGGCTCGTTTTTAGCTAACACGAGAGCCATTCATATCCTCTCTAGAACCTTTTCTACCAACGCTTTGAATTTAAAACAAAACCCAACCTATAAGACCTATTCTTTTTCTTTAGGAGACCACGACTCATATCCCCCCGTTGCGGATAGATGTTCACCTGATTCGTAAAGGCTTCCTTGCGGTCTATATGCAGCAGAAGTCCCCGTCATATTCGGTTGATGGGGTAGCTGCCAAGGTTTACGTTCTTCTTGCGGAAGAGGGGCATCAAGCGTGTGATGTAACCATCCCCACCACTCCGCTGGTACAGCAGAAGGATCTTCTCCTTTTAAATAAATAACCCATCGCTCATGCCGAACAACACCGCCCCCTATACGGGTAGGCTGTTTCGACTCATAGTAACAACGCCCATCAGCATCCTTACCAACAAACCGTCCATGAAGGCGCGTGTGTAATCGTGTCCCAATATGTGTCATAAGTTATTCTCAAAATCCTGTTTTATCGACTAGACTATGTTCTGATCTATGATTTTATCATAATTTATTCTCGAACACACATAGTTAAAAATGATACTTTATTTGAAATAATCCTCTATATCTACACTATTTTAAGTCATAATAGTGTTTTTCTTTTATATTTTTTTATAGGCCCATTTTAGGAATCGGCTTCCCTCACGCCTCACAATAACGGTAATATTAGTCTTATGGTCAAAACCAAAAACCACATCAAAAGTAAAAATTATTGGGATGGCGTGCTTATGAACACGCTTGAAGCGGCAGCAGATCCCGATGCGCCCCTTCGTTCCATAACACTCCCTGTTGAGTGGGATATTAACGCAGCCTCTGCTTTAGCACGGCTTGCTCCAGGTGATAATGCTCTTGATCTCCCTACCCTTACAGCAGAGTGGCTCCCCACGTTAGCCCCTGACGATAACACAGCACAGGCTCTTGTTTGGCTCCTTCTCACACGCCAAGCCGCACCAGTAGAAGCTGTTTGGCATGGTTTATTTGATCGTCCAGCGGGATTTGTAATCAATTTAAGCGCCTTTGTTTCCCCAGATGCGAGTTTTGAAGCGCGCACGTTTGTTGCGGCTTTACGATTGATTTGCACTGTTTTACGCCACACAGCACAAACAACAGCTGAATTACGCAATGGAGAGCTTCCCCTTCCCGATCTTTTCGATTCTCTTCCTCAAAAAACACCCTCAAAGACCTCTCCTAAAAACATAGATTTTGCTTCTTCCGATTTGTCTTCTATGACAGAATGCTCTCACATTGGGAAAATTTTATTAACGAATCTTGATGCCTGTTTAGCAGGAGTTGGGCTTGATTACGACAGCGAAGATGGCAGAAATGCTGCTTGTGCTATTACCGCTCTCGCCACACTCACAGCTCATATTGGGTGTGATTTAGAAACTCTTCCTCTCCCACCTGTACACCCTGTTTTACCTGGGTTAGGAGAAGCCCTTCGTGACGTTTGGAATGAAGCCGCTGTCGCCACAGAAACCCCTCTCCCTATTATTGAAACAGGCTTTTCAAGCTCTAACCCCATTGATGGGTTACTTGGTGTTGAGACCTGTGGATTTGCTCCAACATTTTCACTTCTTCGCCCTGATGGAGAACTGGCGACAAGTACTCGACAACGGCTCGAGTTTCGTGGCTTTACGTTAGAGACAGCCCTTGCCGCTGCCCTTGCAGGGGAAATGGTTCTCCCCCAACCCAGCCCAAAAGCCCATCTCGCAATGCACCAAGCTCTAACAGGCTTTGTGGATTTCATGCCCGCCCGCCCTGACATAACACCGCCTTATACACCTTTACACCTCGCTCGTGGCAAACGACGGCCTCTACCAACGAGACATAGTGGTTTAACACAAAAAACAACAATTGGTGGTCATAGTCTTTTTATGCGTACAAGTGACTATGAGGACGGCACTTTAGGAGAGCTCTCACTCACGCCTACGCGGGAAAGCACCATGGTACGTGGGTTGATGGAAAGTTTTGGCGAGGCCGTAAGCATTGGCCTCCAATATGGCGCTCCGCTTGAAGCCTTTGTTGATAGTTTCGCCTATTCTTGTTTTGGTACGGCTGGCACAGTAGAGGGAGATCCAGTCGCCTCTTATGCGACTTCTATGCTTGATTACGTTTTTCGATCCCTCTCTCATACTTATTTAGGGCGCCGTTTACCTGATAGTGCTCGGCAAGATAATCCACACGCCCCTGATCCATTTTTACCCTTCGATCTTTCCGGTTCTCAACGTGAGAATCGTATTTTACGACTTGTTTCTCCTTCTACAATAAGAAAGGTTTCATCATGAGTACTCCAGAATCTCGCCTTCAAGAGCTTGGTATTACTCTTCCTCTTCCTGCCAAACCCATAGCCAACTATGTTGGTGTTGTACACTCTGGATCATTACTTGTCGTTTCTGGGCAACTTCCCCTACATAATGGCAAACTTTTTACCACAGGCAAACTCGGTGCTTCTGTCTCTATTGAAACAGCCGTAGAAGCAGCACGTTATAGTATGATCAATGTGATCGCGCAGGTACAGGTTATTGTAGGCAGTTTATCATGCGTTAAACGCGTTGTACGTTTAGGTGGATTTATTGCTTGCACAGCAGATTTTATAGACCATGCTACTGTTATGAACGGTGCCTCTGACCTTGCTGTCGCTGTTTTTGGCGATGCAGGCTATCATGCCCGCTCTACAATAGGTGTTCCTTCCCTTCCCTTAGATGCTCCTATTGAAGTTGAAGGTTTATTCGAAATTATTTAAGGGTTTTCTATCAATGACCCCCTAAAAATAGGCGGAAACGTCATGCACACTTCCTCTTCTCATCAAGCTACCCTCATAGACGGCAAGGCTTATGCAGCGGCGTTACATCAACGTATTCGTCAAGATGTTATCGATTTTCATGAGCTTTACGGCGTTACTCCCGGGCTCGCCGTTGTACTTGTTGGAAATGACCCAGCTAGTGAAATTTACGTACGCAACAAAGCTCTTCAAACGCATCATGTAGGCATGCGTTCTTTTATGCATATGTTGCCAGAAACAACCTCGGAATCCGAATTATTAGACCTTATCAAACAGCTCAATGCCGATCCAGCGATTCATGGTATTCTTGTACAACTTCCTCTTCCATCGGGTATTGAGCCACATCGTATTATCAATACAATCCTCCCTGAAAAAGATGTTGATGGTCTTGGCGAAGTTAATGTAGGACGGCTTGCCTCAAATCGTCCGAGTATTATCCCCTGTACCCCGCTTGGTTGCCTGCTTTTATTGCGTGATCAACTTGGCGATATGACAGGGCAACACGCTGTTGTTATCGGGTGTTCTCATCTTGTTGGTAAGCCCTTATCACTTCTTTTACTCGCTGAAGGGTGCACTGTTTCCATTGCGCATATTCATACTCGTAATATAGAGGCTTTAGCGAAACAAGCTGATATTCTTGTTTCTGCAACGGGATGCCACGGGCTTGTACGTGGTACATGGATTAAACCGGGAGCAACGGTTATTGATGTCGGTATTACACGCCTCAAAACACCTGACGGGACAAGTCGCATTGTTGGTGATGTTGCCTTTGATGAAGCTGTTCATGTTGCGGGACGTATTACCCCTGTCCCTGGTGGTGTTGGCCCTATGACCATTGCCTGCTTACTTGAAAACACACTGACCGCTGCGCGTCTACAAATGAAAGAATCTTCCATATGCACTTAACTCGGCGCTTAACCCGCCTTGCCGTTGAATTAGTGCCTCGCTCAACGCAAGCTATCGTAGAAGAAGCGAACACTGTTCACACATTGTTTCCCGTTGCGGATACTATCAATATTCCTGATCTCTTACGTTTTCCCTTACGTAGCTGGAATGCTGCACAGCTTATACGCCCTCTCTATCAACACATTATCCCTCATATTCGCGCAGTTGATATTGATCCAGAAGCCCCCTTACCTTGTATAGATGACCCGCACCTTAAAGAAATTTTAATTATCCACGGCGATACCTTTCCTGATTTATCCCACATCACATATCCCAATAGTACAGAAACAATTATCCGCCGTTATAAACGAGAAGCCCCTCATCTACGCATCTATGCTGCTTTTGACCCTTATCGTCGTGCACCATGGCAGGAGTTGGAGGATATTGCCCGTAAAAAAGAAGCTGGCGCTTGTGGCTTTTTTACCCAACCAATTTTTGATTTTAGACTTTTTGATCTATGCCGCGATTGGTTACGCAATGAATGTGTTTTTTGGGGAATTAGCCCTGTTATTGGTCCACGCTCACGCGCTTATTGGGAAACCACAAATCATATCGTTTTCCCGTCAGATTTTTCTTATACACTCGAAAGTAATATTGCTTTTGCCCGAACGATTTTACAAGAACTTGCACAAGAAGCTGGTTGTGCTTATTTGATGCCTGTTCGCGTAAAGCTCGAACACTATTTACCTCCCCTCCTTGATAGCGTTTCGTAGTTGTTTACTTCATAGGGATTACCTAAGGGGATTTATTAAGTTCACGCTTAGATCTAAACGCCTTTAATATAAAGGCCTATCAATAAGTCGTAAGGGAAGAAAAAAGTGTAGAGGTTATAAAAACTTAAAAACAAAAAACCTCCCTCTTTCTGTAATCGTAAAAATATTTGACAAAAAGAGAGAGATTGTTTAGACTATTGAAAAACTCTTACTAAACCTAACGAGCTAACGCACATTTCCCCCATATAAAGCTGTAAGGCTTGCTGATGCAAGTTGATGGTGGTGTACCATAAACCCAACCAAAGCGGGGCTTGTATTCTCTGTTACGTCTAGTTTTGGTACGTCAATAGCATAAACTGTAAAAACATAACGATGCAC
The DNA here is from genome assembly GCA_017474285.1 of Acetobacter sp. Taxonomy (GTDB): domain Bacteria; phylum Pseudomonadota; class Alphaproteobacteria; order Acetobacterales; family Acetobacteraceae; genus Acetobacter. Next base: position 38,628 of record JAFVHT010000005.1, on the reverse strand, counting down.
CCGCCCAGGCGGAGGCGCTGCCCCACCATAATTAGGTGTACCAAAATCATTACGCACTTGTAATGCCCCCGCAGGAAGACCGCCATCTTCCGAACCAGCCCCCTCTGGTAACGAGGTTACATCTTTAGGAATATTGACAACAACCCAATGCCACCACCCAGAACCTGTTGGCGCATCTGGATCATACAACGTAACCACATAGCTTTTCGTTCCTGTTGGTGCGCCGTGCCAATGCAATTCAGGCGAAAGGTTACTGCCTGTTTGCCCCATACCGTTATACACTTGTGCTTGAGGTAAAACCTGCCCTGTTTCAAAATTAGGGCTTGTTAATACAAAAGGCATGTTTCCTCCCTTATAACTTCATCAAAACAACGTTTCCGACACGCTCAAAGCAAAACTCAAAAGCGATTTGAACACTTCTTATACATCTGCTCCTCATATGTCTTATTGGATCTATCATAAAACAACGGCACGCCTCACGAAAGAGCTTTTAAAAATTTTAAGGGACGAGAAAAAAGGACATATGCGTTTTTTTTGAGTATTATCACCAAAAAACAACTCTCTAAATTTGCCTTAAAAGCCGATTAAATTTTGAAACTGCTTCTCTTATATCTATCTCTTTCCTAAAAAATACCCTTAACATCAAATCCTTTAAAAGAATCAACACCGTTACTTTTTTCTCTAACTTTGGCAAGCTGAATAGATTGTTATATTAAAACAAAAATAAAGAAAAAGTTTCAACATATTAAGTACCAGCATATGTATTATGCAAAACTTCTTCATGTGTTTCTATTTCTACCCCATCCCATTTTTCTAATCCATATGCTGATGTAGAGTTTACAGTAATCACTCTACGAAACGGAACTTCAGTAAGATATAATAGTTCAAAGGGGAAATTATCACGAATGACCATACAGCCTGGAAAATATTTTTCATAACAAATTTTATCCTCCGGATGAGGTTTTATAACGACACTTCTCAAATCAATATCTTTTAACAATTCTTGATATATGTGAATCTGTGCTTGTTCTGTCAAATATCTTGGATAAAAATCTTGTGTAAGAAGAATAACATTCCGACCCTTTCTGACTATTTCCATAAATTTATTATAATCAAATCCAAAAATCCACATGATTTCTAATTTTTCATCTTGTGTTTTCCTGTCCCAACATTCTTTTATATCAAATAAAACAGCTTTTTTCTTTACTTCTTCATTTTTTATTTCTAAACGCCCTGTTAAATAAATCTTTTGTATATAACGTGAAATACCATATGGAAATACTGGTTCATTTTCTAATCCTTTCGTAAAAACTACTGGTTGAGCTAAATAATTAGCCGTGCCATCCTCTATACAAATAAAACGATACCAAAAAAATAAAGGTGCTATGGTTGCATGATCTTGACCATAAACAATATATTTCTCCTTATCATTGTATTTTTCTTTTCTCTCAAAGACCTCTTCAATTGAATTGATCGTATTTTTAACACCACATTGTTTCATCTTGTGTTTTATACACAAATTGATTCTTGCATTTTCTACTTGGTATATAAAACAGGTATTTTTCCAATCTGGTACAAACAACATATATAAAAATAATGAATATTGCGTAATAAAAATACCAATTTTGTTTTCAGTCATTTATATCCCCTTACCATTTCAAATAAGAATAAGTATATACAGTTAAAATATTGTATTGTCGTACTATTTTACATTTTCATGAACAATCCAAGAGGCTATTTTAAAATCGAACATTGTATCAATATCAAGAGATTGTTCATAAGGCAATAACATAGGCTATTGCATGATCAGGAACAAAATCTTTTTCTTTATTTTCAGGTAAAAGAGTATTGATGTGATTAAATAGATAGCACCATTTCCAATATATGTTTTAGGAAAATCTTGCCTTCGTGTGTATTTTGTCGGTAGACCTTTAGAACCGCCTCTCGCCATAATTAAAGCTAAAATTTTATTTCCCTTGTACATAAATTTATTTGCCTATCGTTTATAAACTCATATCTTAGACTTAAAAATCATCTTTCATCAAATTCTATATCATAGAATATTTTCGCAAAATGGCTTGTATTCTGAGACAATATTTTTTTTGTAAATTCATAATATATTTGACATGAATTTTTTCTATAATATGGATTATCAGAAGGATCATAATGTTTTCTGTTTTCAATAGCCTCTTTCAAAGCATTGTATACAGCTGTTCTATCACAAGGAACATTAATTACCGAATTTCCGTATACACGTCCTTCTTGACGTAAGCCAATATTAACAGTTCTTACCCCTAATGAAGGTGCTTCAATAATTCCTGAACTAGAATTTCCAACTAAAGCTAATGAATTCTTGACCAAAAAATGATACGCATCTGGATGAAGATTTTGGTAACGAATACAATTTTTATGGGCTTCGCAAAATCTTTTTATTTCCATTTCAATTTCATCTGACCCAGTATCTGCATTCGATCCAATAAAGACATATCGAATGGACACAGGCAGGCATTTTAAGCCATTTAATAATTCTTTAATTTGTGAGTGTGGACTAATCGTGTTCAATGTTTCAGGATGGAATAGTATAACAAAATAATCTTGACCCACGAGAGATTGTAAGTCACGTGGCACATGATTTATATCTATCGTCAAACAATTTTCCGCCCCTAAAGCACCGCCACAAATAACATGTGTCGGTAACTCACCTAATTGTATAACACGCTTTCGATAAATCTCTGTACTTGTGATATGATACCAGCTCATTTTAGTAATAGAATGACGCATAAACTCATCATAATTAGCGTATGTAATCTCTCCACCATGCAAATGTAAAATACGAATACCATGCATTGCTGCCGCTATAGCCACTGAAAAAATTTCGTAACGATCTCCTAAAATGATCAACAAATCATATCGACTTGCTTCAAAATATTTGCCGAATAACTCTAAAGCGACTGCCATCGCATGAATTGTATTTGCAATAGAATTTGTTTCTAAAGGAAGTGGCGCAGTATAATCAATTCTAAATTGATCGCTAGAAATTATATCTTTGAGATTGCCGTATTTGTTATCAAGTGCTGCACCTGTTAATAACAAAGAAAAATCTATGTCTTTATCTGCATGCAACATAGACAAATAACTTCTTACAATGCCATAATCAGCTCTTGAACCTGTGACAAAAGCAATTTTGTACATTTTTAATTTCCATCTATTCTTTTTGACATTAAATATTCACATAAAACGAAATCTTCAGGATCATCTATATCATAAGAGCGATCTTTAGGCATTTCATATCCTAAGAAATGATTACCAACCAGAGTTTTTTCACGCTTTACAAAATCTGGTGTTACAATATATATAGCACCGTTTAACTGATAAACGGTTGGTAATTTTTGCCTTTGATACCAAAGCTTTTTATCAATTGGTAATAATGCTTGCATAAAAGAATCTTCTTTTTTAGAATACATCCAATACGGACTAATCATAGATATCGTAACACTAACACAGTTAATTGCATTGTGATCAATTGTATATTTGATGCAACCATCAATATCATTTACTGTACGAAGAGGCGATGTAGGTTGAAGCAATACTACATAATCATAATTAGGAAATGCCTCAATTGCATGAATTACAGACTCCACTCCTGGTGTATTATCTAACGCAAGATTCATAGGGCGTTCTAACACTTCCCCCCCCCATTTTTCTGCTACTTGCTTTATTTCTACATCCTCAGTTGATACAACACATTTATTTATGTACTGAGATTTTTTAGCTTCCATTATGGTCCAAGCAATCAGAGGTTTACCTAAAAATTCTTTAATATTTTTTCGTGGAATTCCTTTGGAACCTCCACGTGCTGGGATTATTGCTAATATTTTTTTATTACGAATCATAACACTCTATATATTTATATTAAAAAGAAAGTTCATTTTTATCGATTAACTCATCATATTGATAGTCATTTTTAGCTTTTTTTCCTAAAAGTTCATACCAATGCATTGGTGATATACCATTACCTGGGCGTTTGCATGTAATATTTTCTAATGAAAATACATCACCTTTTTTGATTAACTTTGCTGCAATAATTGATTTTCTTGCTACGACACTATTTTTTTGTTCTGATTGCGTAACAATTTTTTTTCCAATACCAAGCATTTTTTCCGCACGACGAACACTTTGAACAAGATGTTTTAGTTCTTGCGGGGTCGCAGACGCTTTATGATCTGGACCAGGATAATCTTTGTCTAATGTAAAATGTTTTTCTATAAAACTTATTCCATATGAAACGGCCATTATCGCTGCAACAGAACCAACACTATGATCAGAATATCCTATATCAAGATCTTGAAAGTTTTGCCTAAAATCTAGGATTGCACTAATATTTACATCGCTATCTGGAGTAGGATATTCTGTATTACAATGCAATAATATAATCTTATTTCGTGTAGGATCTAAGATGTTAATAGCTTCTCTAATTTCTTGTATGTCAGCCATACCAGTGGAAAGTACTATTTTTTTATTCAGACAATTTATATCTCGAATTTTTTCTAAATAGGGTAAATTTGTTATTTCTCCTGATGGAATTTTCCAAATATACTGTTTTGTTTTTTCGAGAAATTCTATTGATGTTAAATCAAAGGGCGTAGAAAATACATTCAATCCAATTTTTTCTGCATAGTTTTTTAAGTATAGATAATCATTTTGACTTAACTCTAGTTTTCGAGTCATTTCTAATTGACTTTCACGATTTCCAGTATTTGCAATTTGATATTCTGCTTTTGGAGCAATACTCGAAATCAAAGCCTCCGCTTGAAATGTTTGAAATTTTACAGCATCTACACCACATTTTTTAGCTTCATCTACCATTTTTTTTGCTAATGATGGATCCCCATTATGATTGCATCCAATTTCAGCCACAATAAATATCGGTTCCATCTAACATTCTCCTTACTATAGGTTTAGCAGGGACACCTACCACCGTTGTATATTCATTGACATCTTTTACCACAACAGCTCCAGCACCTATTGTTGACCACTGTCCAACTCGTATTTGTCCATTCACAACGGAACAACTTCCAATAAATGCTCCTTCTTCAACAAAGACATCACCATTGATAACGGCATTTGTAGAAAGATTAACATGTTTACGAATACGACAACCATGTTCTACTAAAGACCTAGTATTTAAAATAGCGTTATCCTCAACTATAACATCGCTATTAACAATAACCATTTTTCCAATAAATACACCTTCACCAATTTTAGTATTAGAAGAAACTACAGCTGTTGGATCAACGACATTGATTAACTTACATTTATTACGTTTTAAGAAATCGTAATAATATTTACGATCCTCATTATTCCCAATACAAATAAAATAGCAATATTGATAAAGATCGTCTATCTCATCTAATGATACGCCTAATATAGGATGTCCAAGATGCATAGGAAGCTTCTTATTTTTGTACTTATCTATAAATCCACAAATGTCGTACTGTCCATGAGGCAATGAATCGATGACAGATTTGGCGTAGCCTCCAGCCCCAATAAGAAGCAGTTTTTTATGAGAAGTGATCATAATTACAATAATTAAAAATTATAAACATCAATAAAGATTCAATTAAAATTCAATTAAAATCGAGTAATTACATTGTAAAAAATCTCTTTTTTCCCCTAAAATGATAAGCAAATAAAAACACAGCTATGTGCCATAGTTCGCTATAGGCTTCTTATACCTAATTTACTATAATAACCTGTGCCAGTCAAAAATTACCTATTTTTATAAGACAACGTGCCAGCATCCCAGCGTTAAAGAGGGAAGCCAAAGGCATCGTCGAATGAATACGCTTAAAAAATTTTAAGTGACAATTGTAAAGCTCGTATTTGTAGGCTTACTTCCCAGAGCAACACTTTGCCCGACGAGAGAAGATGAATAGGAAGACGCATCGGAAAATTGAAACAACGGGGAAGAATTCTGAGACTGAATGACAACTTTATTGGTCTATTTCTGTTTTTCATCTATTTCATCAATCTTTTTAGGGACAGTATTAAAAAGCTCTTTCACTTCTTCTTCTAACCGGGCATTTAATGCCTGAATATTACCTATGAAAAATACATCGTGTGTTTTTTGTCCTTATGTCATGCCAAAAGAAGTTATTGTAAAATTACCTGTTTTTTGACACCCTGTGCCACCTATCCAAGATCTTCTTGCTTCATCTGTTCAAAAGTTAATGTCGCATTTAAAAAATTAGCAGAACTTGTTCTAACAAGGGTACCCCAAAGAGCCTGAAGAGTTTTGACTATTCAAGCTTGTGCCTGAAGCTTTATCGCTAATATCTCCCATTGATACCGAAAAAGTCGATGATTGTAAGCGGCGACATCATAATTTCCTAGCATTTGACACACCTTTGGCAGGATTTATCACAAAGCCATTACCTGTTAAAAAGGTCAAAAATGCAAAACTTGTTGTGTCACCCTCTTTTGTTTGAAAGGTCTTTTCCTGAAGCAAGAACTGCGGGTTCCCATGATCTGTAGTTTCTTCTTGTGAAAGATAGTATGTGGAGTTAAAGAGTCCTAGGGTGTCTTTTTTCTGTTTATCAAAAATACTGGATTGCTCTGACGTATCACTCACACGTGTCACAGTGCCACTACCAATAGAAAAGAGTCGCAGACCACGAGAGATTGATTCAAGTCAGAAAAAACTTTATTAAAAAATATTAAATAAATTTTATGTGCTTCAATAAAAAACTAACATTATTTTTATATATAAAAGGACTCTTTACCCTAACTAAAATTTGTTTACACCTATTAAACACAAAAACTCTTAAAAAGTCGCTAAGATTAGCATTTTTTCAAAAAATATTTTTATTCTCTCTTTTCTCTCAACACATACAGCCCGATATAATTTCAACGCCCCTAAAAAACAAAAATTTGACCTTTTGACAAAGACCCTTCTTTTATAAACATTTATAAATTATTGATGACTCTTTAACGATTTTCTTTATCCTTGATTAACCCTTTATTCACTGCCGCCACTCTAACGCCACACCACAACAAACCCTAATCGTAAAAATGAGTGATTACACACAAGATTTTGATTTTTTCCTGCCCAAACATCTCATCGCCCAAGAGCCAGCACGCCCGCGGGATTCTGCACGCCTTCTTGATGCCACAACACCCAATAAGCTGTTTGATCGCTCTATTGGTGACTTACCGCATTTACTCCGTGCGGGAGATTTACTCATTGCTAATGATACCGCTGTTATTCGGGCTCAACTTCATGCCCGCAGAGGTAAAGCACATATTGGCATTACATTAGACCAAATTCGCCCCAATGGAGCTTGGCATGTGCTGCTCCGCAATGCCCGCCGCTTAAAAATAGGAGACACTCTCACTTTTCCCCCTACGTCTGTTACAGCTTCTGTACAAGCCTTAGAAGAAGGCGGCAGTGGGGTTCTTTTATTCTCAGTAGAAGGTACCCTGTTTGATGATTTTTTACGCCAAGCAGGAAGCCTCGCCTTACCGCCTTATATTCACCGTCCCGATGGACCGACCCCACGTGATACACACGATTATGCCACCATTTTTGAACACAGACGCGGTGCCGTGGCTGCTCCAACGGCGGGGCTTCATTTTACACAGAATCTTTTAACCGCACTTGATACAAAAGGTGTGCAACGCCAAACCCTCACCCTCCATGTAGGCGCCGGTACTTTTCTGCCTGTGAGAGAAAGCACGCTCTCTCAACACCGTATTCATTCAGAACGAGGCATTCTTACCCAAGAAACATCCGACATGATTAACACCACGCGGCAAGTAGGTGGACGCATTATTGCAGTTGGAACAACCACTTTACGCCTTTTAGAAAGTGCTGTTGATCAACACGGTGTTATACAGCCTTTCGAGGATGACACCGCGCTTTTTATTCGTCCGGGTTATCATTTTCGTGTTGTTGATATGCTTTTGACTAATTTTCATTTACCAAAATCGACGCTTTTTGTGCTTGTTTGTGCTTTTGTTGGTCTAGAACGTGCGCGAGCTCTTTATGCACATGCTATTGCCCAACATTATCGCTTTTATTCCTACGGCGATGCGTGTTTACTGAGCCGCGCTACTCACTCCTCATATCCTTAACCCACAGATATTTTTAGAACGTTACATGACACATTTTCACTGGTTTTGTGAACAAACCGAAGGTAGCGCACGCGCTGGCACGCTTTTTACAGCCCACGGAACTGTACAAACGCCGTGTTTTATGCCTGTTGGCACTGTTGGCACCGTTAAAGCAATGACGATGGACTCTGTCCGTGCAACAGGGGCGCAAATCATTCTCGGCAATACCTATCACCTTATGCTTCGCCCTGGAGCTGTGCATATTCGCGCTTTAGGAGGGTTACACCGTTTTATGGATTGGACCGGACCTATTCTCACCGATTCAGGGGGGTTTCAGGTCATGTCTCTTGGGGCTTTGCGTAAAATTGATCAAGACGGGGTTACTTTTCGTTCACACATTGATGGCTCTTTACACCGTTTAACGCCACAAAGTTCCACCCAAATCCAGCACGATCTTGATGCGACCATTACTATGTGTTTTGATGAGTGCCCTGCCCTGCCTGCCCCTATCGAAACCATTGCAGCCTCTATGCGGCTTTCTATGCGTTGGGCGGCACGTTCCCGCGAAGCCTATATCCCCCGCCAAGGTTACGCCCAATTTGGCATTATTCAAGGAGGCACAGAAGCGAGCCTACGTGCTGAAAGTATTACTGCCCTTACTGATATTGGTTTTGAAGGCTACGCCATCGGCGGGCTTGCCGTCGGAGAAGGTCAAAAGCTTATGTTTCAAACGCTTGAAGTCACAACTCCGCTCATGCCTATCGACAAACCACGCTATCTCATGGGCGTTGGCACACCGGAGGATTTACTCGGTAGTGTTTTACGGGGTGTCGATATGTTTGATTGTGTTATGCCCACACGAGCAGGACGAACAGCCCGCGCTTATACAGAGCGCGGCACGCTTAATTTACGCAATGCACGGCACGCTACCGATGCACGCCCCATTTCTCCCGAGTGTGATTGCCTTGCTTGCACACGCCATAGCCGCGCATATTTGCACCATTTGTTCCGTGCGCGCGAAATTCTCGGCGCCATGCTTCTAACATGGCATAATCTCGCCTATTATCAACGCCTTATGCGCCAAATACGCAACGCTATTCTCACACAAGAACTGTCATCTCTTGCGCAAAAACTCCATACACAATGGCAGTCTGAGGATTGGACAGAAGACGAAATGCCTCAACCAATTTTTTCCGCTCTGCCTTAAATGGGACCCTTCCCGTTTCCATGACCTCTCCCCATGTTACCGCTCAATTAACCGACAAAATTAAAGAAAAAGCCCTTTTATTAGGATTTGATGCTGTTGGAGTTTGTCCTGCCACTCTTGGGGATGCTGTAAAGGAACATCTCATCACGTTTCTTCAAAACGGCTATTACGGCGACATGGACTGGCTTTCAACCCGCGTTGAGCAACGAAGCCAACCTACTCTTCTGTGGTCTGAGGCGCGGAGCATTGTTGTTGTTGGTCTTTCTTATACACCTGAACACCTGCCTTTTATCCCACATACATCATCATCTTTAGGAACTGTAGAGGCTTCTTTGCCTCCTGATTACGGGTATATTTCTGTTTATGCGCGTAACAGAGATTATCACGCTTTTCTGAAAGGAAAACTCAAACATCTAGCTCAATGTGTTGTCCATCTCGGGCACCAATATGGGTTAACCCCCAATGTTAAAGTCTTTGTTGACACAGCCCCCGTTGCTGAAAAACCTCTTGCCGCACAAGCAGGATTAGGCTGGCAAGGCAAACATACAAATCTTGTTTCCCGCCAGCATGGAAGTTGGCTTTTTTTAGGGGCTCTTTACACCACCTTAGAACTAAACGCCTCTACGCCTGCTCAAAGCCGTTGTGGGCGGTGTACACGGTGCCTTAACGTTTGCCCCACACAGGCTTTTCCCGCCCCTTATCAATTAGACGCGCGGCGGTGTATTGCCTATCTCACCATTGAACACAAAGGCTCTATCCCTGAAACGCTTCGTCCTCTTATAGGAACACGTATTTATGGCTGTGATGACTGCCTCGCTGTTTGCCCATGGAACCGATTTGCCAAAGCCTCCCAACACACGCCTTTTCATCCAAGAGAAGAATTAACAGCTCCTCACCTTGCCACTTTGAGCCAATTTGACGATTCGACTTTTCGTTCCTTTTTTTCTGGCTCTCCGATTAAACGCATTGGGCATGTTCGTTTTTTGCGTAATGTTCTGATTGCGATAGGAAATACAGGCACCCCGCATTTATTACCCTCTGTCACCGCGCGCCTTAATGACCCTCACCCCCTCATCGCTGAAGCCGCCGCTTGGGCTTACCAACGCTTGAAATGTGCTTCAATAGAATAAACTCATCCTTATAAATATAAATTTGTCTTTTTATAAAATTTCTCATACGATAATCTCTATAAATTAGAAACACAAGCTCTTTTTGAACAAAAAACCTAAGTTTGTTATTGCTGATCTTCATTCATAATGGATAGAGGCCATAAATAGAGGATATAGAAAATATTATGGGTGTATGGGGTAAAATTATCGGCGGTGTCATCGGTTTTTCCGTAGGCGGGCCAGTTGGGGCAGCCGTTGGCATTACATTAGGGCACGCTGTCGATAAGGACGATAACAATAATGATGAAAAAGAAAAACAGATCTCTCAAGAAGAACGTTTTTCTCTCAGCTGTATTATCCTAAGTGCCAAACTCGCTAAATGTGATGGAGCTGTTAATCGTAAAGAAATTGATAGTTTTAAACAGATTTTCCCTGTTACAGACGATATAAAACAGGAAGTCGGGCAACTCTTTGATATGGCGCGTCAACACTCTGATAATTATGAAAGTTTCGCACGTCTTTTGGGGCAAACCTTCAAAAATGACCCTGACCCGTTAGAGGAACTTTTAGAGAATCTTTTTATTATCGCCCGTTCTGACCTCAACACTGGAGAATCTCTTACCCCTGAGGAAGAAGCCTTTCTTCGACACGTTCATACGCTTTTTGGTTTGAACCGTGGTATTTGGGAAAGTCTCAAAAATAATAAAGCTCGTACACGTACAACAATAACTGTGAGCGATGCTTACGCGATTTTAGGAGTAAGCCACTCTCTTTCTGATGAGGAACTCCGCAAACATTGGAAAAGCCTTGTGCGCCAATATCACCCAGACGTCATGACCGCGCGCAACGCTTCAGAAAAAGACATTAAAGAGGCTTCAACAAAAATGGCTTCTATCAACGCCGCATGGGATATTATTAAAAGTGATCGGGGTTTATAAAGAGATTGGACTCTTTCTTTTTGACTTGTTTATCAGACGTGATAAAGTAGTTTTATGTGTGCATGGGGCAAAATTTTTGGTGGTGTGGCAGGTTTTGCTGTCGGTGGACCTGCGGGAGCAGCGGTTGGGCTTGCTTTAGGGCATGCTGCCGACAAAGGCTCTCTTCTGAATACCCCAACAGGCGGGTGGCATGAACCACATCATTTTTACAAACCCCACAAGACTCCCGATCCTTACGGCGCTGCAACCTTTCTTGCGGCAAAAATTGCGGCAGCAACGGGTAAAAAAGAGGCTCTTTACGGTTTAAGTTGCATTATTCTCTGTGCCAAACTTGCCAAATGTGACGGGGCTGTTAATCGTAAAGAAATTGACGCTTTCAAAAGACGTTTCCCTATTCCTTTAGAAAATAGGCGAGAATTAGGGCGGTTATTTGATACAGCGCGCCAACGTACCGATGATTACGAGGCTTTCGCCCGTAATTTAGGACAAGCCTTTCGACAAGACCCTCAACCTTTAGAAGACTTGTTAGGGGTTCTTTTTATGATCGCCCGTGCTGATCTTGAGTCTGGAGATGATCTTACACCAGAAGAAGAAAAATTCCTCAAACAGGTTCATAGACTTTTTGGTTTAAGCCGTGGCGCTTGGGAGAGGGCAGAACAGGGAAAATCTCGCACAAGTATGAGCACAAGTGCAGCTTATAGTGTTTTAGGGGTTAAAGAGTCTTTCTCGGATGAAGAGTTACGCACCCATTGGAAAAGTCTTGTTCGCCAATACCACCCTGATATGATGACCGCACGCGGCGCCTCTGTGGAAGAAATTGAAGCGGCCTCCCTCAAAATTGCAGCCATTAACGCAGCGTGGGATATTGTAAGACGTGACCGCGGATTATGATCTCATCAATTGACACAATGCTCTTAAAGTTTTTATCGTAATCTACAAAAGGTTTTTTATATTTCTTTTTGTTCACTTGCCATACGCGTGTAGGCTTGCTACAACACTAAAACCACTTGGTACACAATACAATGCTCACGATAAAAGCTCTCTGCTCTGTTAGCGCATATGGAATATTTTTACCATGTTGTTATTACGTCGTATTTTTTTTAGAAAAATATATTTTTTAGCCCTTATTTTAAGTATAGGCAGCGTTGCAGGGTGTAGTGCCATTAAAGCGCCCGTCCCTAAAGATCCTGACGCTTTAGCTGATTACAAAGCCACAAATGACCCTTATGAACCTCTTAACCGTAAAACTTTTAACCTCACCATGAAATTCGATAAATACGCGCTTAAACCCATGGCTAAAGCGTATCGATGGGCTGTTCCCCATGTTGTGCGAAACTCTCTCGGTAACATGATTACCACCATGTACGAGCCTTCTGTTTTTTTTAACGATGTTGCTGCTGGCAAGCCACGACGTGCGGGTGACATTTTTGCACGATGGTGTATTAACCTCACCATTGGACTTGGCGGGCTTATTGATGTTGCAAAAATGCTCGGATTTCGCCATCACGCTAATGATGCGGGTTTAACACTTGCAAACTGGGGTATTCCCTCTGGTCCTTATCTCTTTTTACCTATGGGGCCTTCTTCTTTCCGTGATGGTGCAGGATATGCCATTGACCAAGCCTTTTCCCCGTGGAACTATGTTCCTCGTGGATACGGACTTATTAGTTTCAACTGGGCTTATAATTCTTTTGCTATGATTCATGGTCGCTCTGAACATCTAGGCGAAATTGATGCCCTTGAACAAGATGCTCTTGATCCTTATGCAACTATTCGCAGTGCTTACCAACAACAACGCAAAGCTCAGGCAGCCGCTATCCGCAATGACCATCGTGCCACTGTGCCTGCTTGGTATCATCATTAACTTTACGGAATACCCTATTATATGACTTTTCTTATTCGCTCCCGCTTATTAGCTACATTTATCAGTCTTTTTACGCTTGGATCTGTCTTACTTTTATCATCCCCTTCCTCTTGGGCACAGCATAGAGACAATAGTCAAAAATTTATCCAAAATTTCGGTAATGTTCTTGTTTCTATTGTCGACAGCCCGATTAGTGTGTCGGAGAAAAAACAAAAACTTATCCCCCTTGTACAACAAAATGTTGATATTAATACGATCGGGCGTTACTGTCTTGGACGTTATTGGAAAGTAGCTACAGTTAAACAAAAGACTCGTTATCTCAAGCTTTTTCATCAATTTTTGATGAATGCTATTACCGACAAATTAGGCGATTACCGTGGAGTAAGTTTTACTATTGGTAAAATCACGCAAAACGCTAATGATGACACTGTAGAAACAACCATTACCCGCCTACAACACCCCCCTGTAACAATGCAATGGGTTGTAAGCTATACTTCTGGCTCTCCTAAAATCGTTGATGTTATTGGTGAAGGGGCAAGTTTACGTCTCACACAACGAAGTGATTATTCCGCTTTTATCGCCCATCATGACGGCAATATAGATACTCTTTTAAGCGCTATACAAAAGCAAATAGACCAACATGCACGCGCTGCAAGTGATGATTAGTTTTGATTACTTGTTTTTTTGTTTACTCAAAAGAGAAAAATATATTTGATAAGGCTTTCTTAACGAATACTTTCGTACACTTGCATTATCTGCCCGTCTCTTATAAATTTTTCACACAGAGACATACCTATGCTTCTTAAAATAACACAAGAAGGATAGTTATTTTCTGCTGCAATGCCTACAACCCGTTCAAAACCAGCCTCATGGGCCGCATTAAGAGCCGCATTAGCAGCTTCATGAGCAAGACCACGCCCCCTTGCCCATGGAAATAATGCAAAACGTAACCCAACCCCGCGACCATCAGGTCTTATATGTACCCCTGTTATACCTATAAAACGATCATTTTCCCGTATCGTAAAAATACCGACGCGATAACGCGCCCAAAAAGTAATATCCTCCGCCATATCGTTTTCGGCTTGTTGGCGTGTACGCACGCCCCCTAACATTTGCCCAAAAGCCCCCCCATCGGCTTTTAAGCGTGCGATATCGGCGATGTCAGACCAACAAACAGGCTGTAGTATAAGTCTTGGCGTTCTAAGAGAGCCTATAGCCATTTATTGAGCTATTCTCCAAAAACGACCCGTTAAAATACCGAGAAAATTATAAGAATTACCGCACTAAAGGACGATAACGAATCCGACTCGGCTCTGTTGCATCTGGACCAAGGCGGCGGCGTTTGTCTTCCTCATAGGCTTGAAAATTCCCTTCAAACCATTCCACATGGGAATCCCCTTCAAAGGCGAGAATATGCGTTGCTAACCGATCTAAAAACCAGCGATCATGCGAAATAACCACTGCACACCCGGGAAATTCTGCTAAAGCGTCTTCCAAAGCCCGTAATGTATCAACATCAAGGTCATTCGTTGGTTCATCAAGTAAGATAACGTTACTTTCTTGACGGAGCATTTTTGCTAAATGCACGCGGTTACGCTCACCCCCTGAAAGAATACCCACCTTTTTTTGCTGGTCGGATCCCTTAAAATTAAAGGATCCTACATAAGCACGGGATTGCACAGAGCGTTTCCCTAGGTGGATAATATCTGTTCCCCCTGAGATTTCTTCCCATACAGTTTTATTCGGGTCAAGATTATCCCTGCGTTGGTCCACATAACCAAGCTTAACCGTATCCCCCATAGATAACGAGCCTGAATCTGGGGCTTCTTGCCCAATAATCATTCTAAATAACGTCGATTTCCCCGCACCATTTGGTCCAATAACCCCAACAATGCCCCCCGGAGGCAATTTGAAACTGAGGTTTTCAATGAGCATACGATCGCCATATCCTTTACACAGATTTTGTGCCTCAATAACAGCCCCACCCAAGCGTGGACCCGGTGGGATAATAATATCAGCACTTCCCCCCACACGCTCATTACTAGCGGCAAGCATTTCCTCATAATGTGCAATACGAGCCTTACTTTTTGTTTGCCGCGCTTTAGGGCTAGAATTGATCCATTCTTGCTCTGCTGCCAAGGCTCTTTGACGGGCACTTTCCTCTTTTTCTTCTTGTGCAAGGCGTTTGCGTTTTTGCTCTAACCAAGAGGAATAATTCCCCTCAAAAGGAATCCCCCGTCCGCGCTCAATTTCTAAAATCCAATTTGTTACATTATCAAGGAAATAACGATCATGGGTAATGACCATGACTGTACCCTGATAATCACGTAAGGTTTTTTCTAACCACGCAACACTTTCGGCATCAAGATGGTTGGTTGGTTCGTCAAGAAGCAATAAATCAGGTTTTTCTAAGAGAAGACGACATAAAGCAACACGACGCGCCTCACCCCCTGAAAGATTATTGACGGAACTCTCAGCCGGTGGACAACGCAACGCATCAAGAGCTATCTCTAATTTACGATCAAGCTCCCACCCATCACCTGCATCAATTTTTTCTTGCAGTTCTGCCTGTTCAGCAAGAAGGGCAGCCATTTCGTCATCATCCATAGGTTCTGCAAAACGAGCAGAAATTTCATTAAAACGATCAATGGCTTTTTTGAGATCTCCAAAACCAAGAGCCACATTTTCTCCAACAGTAAGATTTGGATCTAATTTCGGCTCTTGCTCCAAATATCCAACGCGTACCCCTTCGGCAGCCCAAGCCTCACCGCCAAATTCTTTATCTAAGCCCGCCATAATTTTAAGAAGAGTGGATTTCCCCGCTCCATTAACGCCCAAAATACCAATTTTAGCCCCTGGCATAAAAGAAAGCGTAATCCCTTTAAAAACCTCACGACCGCCCGGGTAAGATTTTTTCAAATCTTTCATAACGTAAACATATTGATAAGAGGCCATTTGATTATCCGTATAAAGTTATAGGTCAAATAAAACGTGTATAGGGTACACGAACTTAACACTTTCTGCAAGAAAGAAGCTACCCATCAGCCAGCCCGTCTTTCTTGTTACAGACACAATTTACATACACAAACCACGTATACAAAAACACAAAATTTAACTAGTGAAGCGTAGGATCACCTTCATTATTGTTACCACTTTCTGTACTTGTAAAAGTACGTTTACGTTTTTTACTTTTTGAAGAAAAATGACTAATTAAGTAATGCGTTAAAATAAATTCAGCAGGAACTACAAGTTCTTTTTCAGAAGACATTGATAATAGTAAAGATAAATTATGCATCAAATGTGAAGCCGTCATCGCAAAAGGTTCGCGATCTTCTATTTCTTTATTACCACGTACTAAAGAGGGTTTCACCATCAGAATAATACGATCTTCTGTGTGTACGTCTGTATCAGTTGTTAAAATAATGCTTCTATCGGAACCTAATATAACTCGTGTCTGCTGCTCTTCTATCCCAAAAACAAAACATGTTGACATAAAATTACATACAATCGCAAAGAGCCGTTTTAGATCAAAAACAACGTCTTCTTCCTCAATAAGGCTACGCTCTTTATTTGAGAATGTGTCAATATCTTCGAACATATTACACCTTTCGTATGAATACGTATTTTACACTATTTACACCTTTTGGTAACCTAACACATTGATACATTAAAATCTTTATTTAAGATTTATTTGGCAATAGCGCTAACACACAGTATAAACAACAGAAAACAAACTTCTTCCTCTCTATTTATGGAGTTGTCAATTATGGATGTTTCTAAAATTTCTGCGGGTAAAGATGCCCCGCATGATATCAATGTTGTTATTGAGATTCCCCAAGGGTCTTCTGTCAAATATGAAATTGATAAAGAAAGCGATGCCCTTGTTGTCGATCGCTTTTTGTTTACTTCGATGGCATATCCTACAGCCTATGGGTTTATTCCGCAAACACTTGCTGCTGACGGCGATCCAACTGATGCTTTAGTTTTAACCCCTGATGCGGTTGTACCGGGCTGTGTGATTCGTGCTCGCCCCATCGGAGTCTTAAAAATGGAAGACGAATCTGGGGAAGATGAAAAAATCATCTGCGTGCCCCACGATAAAATACATCCAGAATACAGTAAAGTTACCTGTATTGCTGACATTCCAGAAATCACGGTTAAGACTATCGAGCATTTCTTCACCCGTTATAAAGACCTTGAAAAAGGAAAATGGGTGAAAGTTACAGGATGGGGCACAAAAGAAGAGGCAGAGGCTTTCATCGTCAAAGCCCTTGAAGCAGCAAAAGCCAAATAACCCATTATTTTTTAAGGTAAGAGAGTCATAAAAAGTTTTATGGCTCTTTTTCCTCTCCCCTTGTTTTCTTTTACGTCAATACTCTCTTCTCCTTATCACGCATTATTAAAAATTTTCCTTTTTTATGCATTTTTTCTCATTATTTCTCATTATTCCTATTGCCCATAAAAAAATATTCGTGTAAGGTTCAAAAAGTGTTTGGGGTCCTATATAGGAAGCCTGTTTGTTAAGGTTACTCCAGACGTCAATGCGGGTGTAGCTCAGTTGGTTAGAGCGCTGGCCTGTCACGCCAGAGGTCGCGGGTTCGAGCCCCGTCACTCGCGCCATTTTTTTGCTTTCTATGCACACTTCTACGGTACGTCTCTTCCCTGTTTTTACATAAAGAATTCTATTTTTGACGTAGAAATAAACAGGGGGTTAAAGAGACTCAAATTACCCCAATACCGCATCCTTTTATTGCGTTGCCTCTCTACTTCCAGACATAATAAAGCCAACGTGTTTTTTCTTTAAGCCTCCCTTAAAACAGTGTTTGATAACAAAGCTCGTAAGAGAGATTTTATAACTATTCAATTAACTACGAAAATATGACTTTTTAGGGCAGATATGTTAAAGATTCTCTTGTAAAAGATCCCTATCTCTCTATGTTAAAATTTCTCAGGACTTTTGTCGTTTTCTTTAATGTTGTTTCTTTATGTCAAGGTTTTTTTTAACCCCTCTTATGCATCGTTCTATTCTGATGCTCTCAGGTGCTGATCGGGTTCGTTTTTTACAAGGACTTGTCACAGCTGATGTCGCGGCTTTGTCAGCTGGATCAGCTATATGGACCGCATGCCTTACCCCACAAGGGCGTTGGCAATATGATTTTTTCGTGATAGCCCACCCTCACGAACCATGTTTTTTGCTTGATTGTGCTAGTACACAAATTGAAACCATCCGCACGTTTTTATGTCGTTTTCGTTTACGGGCAGATATAGACATTAAACACATATCTTTACCTATTCACGCGGTGTGGGAACATCAAGACATAACGTGTTTAAAAAACACACAAGACACCCCGCCCTCTGGGCTTGCGGCGCATTGTTCTCCAAGCACGCTGTGCTTTCCTGATCCGCGCCTTAAAACCGCAGGATGGCGACTCATTAACGCGTCTTCAGAAATTCCCCTAGAGATCATTGTACCATTTGCTGAGTATGAACACCACCGACTCATACTCGGACTCACCGATGGTGTGCAAGATTGCGAAATAGGGCGTACTTTTGCTGCCGAAGCCAATATGGACCTTCTCGGCGGTATTTCTTGGAACAAAGGCTGCTATATGGGACAAGAAGTAACAGCGCGCCTCCATTACCGCCATTTACTTAAACAACGACTTATTCCCGTAACTGGAACACATCCTTTACCACCTACTGATAGCCCTATTTTTTGCGATGGCGTTGAGGTAGGGCGTTTACGCTCAACATTAGGACAAAGAGGATTAGCCCTTTTGAAACTTGATGCCCTTGCTGACCCTTTACACTGTTGTGATCAAATTCTCACAGCCCATCCCCCTGATTGGATGACTTCAGCAATACCACACCCTCAAACCTAGAAAGTCATTTGATGAACACACAAATTTCTCCCTTACACTCTTATACGCCGCCATCACCCGATAAACTTTCTGAAATGCTTGCCCAAGTGCGTTATGATGGCGCGGGGCTTGTTTCAGCCATTGCCCAACACTACGAAACACATGAAGTGCTCATGTTGGCATGGATGACACAAGAGGCTTTGCATGAAACCCTCACAACAGGGCATTTATGTTACTACTCCCGCAGTCGGCAAAAATTATGGCGCAAGGGAAAAACATCTGGACAATTTCAATATCTTGTTGAAGCACGGCTTGATTGTGACGGAGATGCGCTTCTCTTTTTCGTTGCTCCTGCAGGCGTTGCGTGCCACACAGGACGCCGTTCTTGCTTTTATCGGGCTTTTACGCCACAAGGGCTTATTACTCTTACCCAGCCTGAAAAAGACCCTCACGAACTTTATCCAAACCTTGCCCATTCTTCAACGTCCCCTTAAACGATTAAGAATACATTTTCTTTTTTGATTTTGTTCTCCTTGTTGAGTTTTTCACCCAAAAAAACAAATAACCGTGCCTAATCCGTTTTAGAAAAACGTCAAAGACACGGTTCATTTGTTTGTTATTTTGCGTCTATTTTACGCGGTTTGTAGAGCCTCAGCACTTTGTAATGTCACAGCGACCCCATGTATCGTTGCCGCAATACGCACAGCTGTTTGGATCATTTCACTCCCCAAATGCTCCCGCACAACCTTTTCATGGCTATTGACACATAAATCACACCCGTTAATAACAGATACAGCGATGCACCATAACTCAAAATCTATTTTTTCAACGCCGGGATCTTTAACAACGCTCATACGTAACTGCGCTGGCATTTTGGCATAATCACCCCCGACCATATGCACAAAACGATAATAGATATTATTCATACCCATAATCGCCGCGGCAGATTGTGCTGCTGCCAAAGCCTCGTCAGAAAGATCTTTACGAAAATGCGCTACAATCGCCCGCGTCAGCGTATCATTGCGTGACGCTACCGCTGATGCAACAAATGTACCCGCCCGTTGTTGTGGCGTCAAAGTCTCATCATTGAGTAATGAGCCAAGATTAAGGCGTAAATCTTTAGCGTAATCAGGTATACGGCTTTTTAGGGACTCCATAGGCATGTTTTTCTCCTTATTAAGTTTTATTTCTTAAACATAAGCACAAAAAAGAGGTTAGACGTAGAACATAAACAAGGTTTTACTCTACAACCTCTTTTTCTCTCCCTTAGAATAGGCGCGACACAAAGAAACCGCCCCTATTGATGAGAAAGCATCAATACACACCACTCACGTGGCTTTTATACTTTCTGGTCTTAATCGTTTAGAGCTTTCACTCCAGAAACAGACCTCTTCTCTGGCTTCTTACTCACCTAAAAAGCCCGCAAGAAGAGACGGCAAAGGCAAAAGACATACTAACCACCCCTTAAGCAAATGCCGCCTTCTTCCCATTTTTAGAGATTAGGGCTTAAGGAAAGCTTCGCCTTTTTTCCAATTACAGGGACAAAGCTCATCGCTTTGTAAACCATCAAGAACGCGAAGAATTTCCTGCGGATTGCGACCAACCGACAAATCATTCACAGAGACATGGCGAATGATACCATGAGGATCAACAATAAAGGTTGCACGAAGGGAAACACCCACATCGCGTGCCATAACACCCGTGCCCTCTGTTAATTCGCGCTTAATATCAGAAAGCATAGCAATGGGCAGATCTTTAAGATCGTGATAGTGCAAGCGCCAATTCAGGTGCACAAATTCACTATCAATAGAAACACCATACACAACAGCATCACGCTCTGCAAATTCATGCGACATTTTACCGAATGCGACAATTTCTGTCGGACAAATAAATGTAAAATCTTTAGGCCAAAAGAAAATAACCTTCCACTTTCCCTGATCCGTTGTATCAGAAATTTGAACAAATTGTGCGTTCAAACCATTAGGACCACCAGGAACGGCAGTCAAATTGAATTGAGGAAACTTATCACCAACTGTAAGCATTCTTTATGCATCCTTATTTTTTAATTTTTACCAAAACAATAAGCCTTTCAGGAGTTACAATCTCCTTACCGACTCTTTTCACAGCGATATTGTAGAATAACTAGACTTTCTAAACAAATATTTTTAACTTATAAAAATTTTTAGACTTTTTTAGTCCACATTTCTCAACATATTTCTCTACCATGCTTTTTCACCCTTTTTTTCATACCAAAAGAAAAACACTTAAAACACTTTAAAAGTATTATGAAATATCTTGACTTCTTTCTCTGTTTTTAGTAGAGGTGGTGCTGTTTAATAATTGAAATTTTCGTATAAAGAAGTGGAGCGTATACGCTATGAAAATCAGGAATAGTCTAAAATCCGCCAAAATCCGTGATAAAGATTGCCACGTTGTGCGTCGTCATGGGCGTGTTTATATTATTAACAAGAAAAACCCCCGTATGAAAGTGCGTCAGGGGTAATCGTTCACCGAGTCTTTTTATCCCTTTACTTTTTCCCTAAAATTGTCTTTTAGGGTTTTGATAGGTTGAAGGCTATGTGCCATCGTTCTAAAACCCCCGTTTCTTTTAAAAAGAAGCGGAGGTTTTTATATGTTTTAATTCTCTTTTTCCTTCCCCTTATCCTGACTACAGAGACACTCCCCTAAAAGACTTGTTAGAGACTTCAAGTCTTACCCTGCCTCTATAATTAAAAAGAGTTAAGAAAAGAAGTATATTCTAGACTTTTTTATTTTCATACAAAGCCCCTCATCTCATTTTCATCAACGCCTTCCCCTTTAGAAGATTTGAAGACTTATAGAATCGTATAAGCCTTTAACGCACTTATTACTGTCAAAGCTTTAGTCATCTCCATCCTCTTCGTAAAAAGAATAAGATAATTTTTGTTTTTTTTTCCTCCCGCACTTGTTCTATGCTTTTTTTGGTCTGAAATGCTTTCATTTCCAAACCAACGAATCACCTGATCACAGGCTCGACGGGCTTCGTCAAAACGATCAAGCTAATAAAGAGCAATACCTTTTACAACCAAAGCCTCTGCAACTTTTCGTTTAACCGTTGGGCTTTGTTCGTTTTGGAATTTTTGGATAATCTCATCACACAAAAAAAGGGCTTCTTCTTCTCGTTCAAGTTTTGAAAGAACAAAAATCTGACCAAAAACGCTTTCGCTACATGTTCCTTCAAAAAAGCTCTTCTTCTTTATACTGATACGCCTTAAGAACTTCTTCATAAACAGAAAGCGCTTCTTCATAACGTTCTCATTCAAAAAGAACAGAACCTTAAAATTAAGAGCCTCTGCTCGCTCTGGATCAGTTTGTGTATTTTCAACAGTTTTATTGATACAAAACAGGGCATCTCGTGTTTGCCCTTCACCAAGATATTTCCCTATCTCTTTCATCCAAATACCCACACTTGAACGAGGTTGAAGAGTTTTCATGATGGAGCGCACCCGCTCTTTCATTCTTAACACATGCTTACAGGGTATGAAGGAGACATAAGAGATTACTTATAAAAAAAACACCTTTCTCTTACCGTTGTTTTTTGTTTATAGTCCTCTTTTCTGCTGTCGCAGGAAAATCCTTACCGCTCCTTTGTTAAAACCTCTGTTTTTAGTGGCTTTATTTATAGGACCGTTAGAAGCATGAGTTGCATAGACAACTTTAACAACACGATGGCGTATATCTGCACGTTCTAACCAATGAGGCAATTCTCGCCGGAGGATTCCTCCCTCCTCACCTGAACCAAGCCCTGTAATAATTTCAACACAACGCATATCGTGTTGCCACACTGTCTCCATAAATGCCATAAATTGTACAAAAGCCTCTTGCGCGCTCAATCCATGTAAATCTAACCGACTTTCTACACGTTCGCATTTTGGACGAAAAAAATGCGCCGAAAAACATCCTCTTTCAAATTCTTTTTGTTGAGATCTCACCTCTGTTAGACGCAAAGTTCTCAAAAGCTGAACATTTGGATGAGGAGAAACACCCCTCGTAACACGTTCTGCTCTTTTATGAACAGAATCAGGCGACGTTTTAAGAGATGCTTGAGGAAACGTTTTAGGAACAGATGTTTTTTGTCGAGCCTGCCTATAACGCGTAATAGAATGATCGTGTTTCTGAGAAGGTACAACAGAGAGAGGAGGAGGGGTAACCATAAGAGAAGAAAGCACCCCTCCTTCTTCAACAGAAGAAAACGAAAGCGTGACACCACCCCATAAAGGAGAAACCCCTTGTACGGCACAAGCCCATAACGTTTTTTCCTCTTCTTTGAGAGGGCGACCTCTCCTCTTCACGGTATCACCCTCTCTTTTTTGCCATCAATCCCCTAACTCTTTGACGCAAAACGCTCTTTTAATGAGACGCTTCTTGCTTTTGCAAGGGTTGTTCATCTGGAGCATGCTCATGCGAGGCTTGTTGTGTTACTACAGCAGGTTTATTTGCTTGAGCAGCAGCTTGTGATTTATTCGCTTTATCATCTACCAAAAAATGCCCTTGATAACGCCCTGTGAGGCTTTTCAAGAAAGCGACAATATCTGTCACATCTTGATTGGATAAGTTAGGCGTATTTGTTTGATAACGTGCCATTTCACGGACAGCCTGGTCAAGTGTTTTAACACTGCCATCATGAAAATACGGTGCTGTAAGAGCAATATTGCGCAGATTTGGCACTACAAAACGGGACATATCTTCGGGTTTTCCTGTTACAGTATAACGCCCTTTATCGGCATCTGTAAACGGACCACCCCGATCCTTAAAGTAGCTACCATGAAGCCCCATAACTTCGTAGCCACCGCCACCAACGCCAATGCCGTTATGACAGCCAGCACAGCCAATTTCTTTAAAACGCTCATACCCTCTTTTGGCTTCTGGGCTTATAGCGTTTTTATCGCCTTTTAAATACATATCAAAAGGACTATCTGGTGTAATCAATGTTTTTTCAAACTCAGCAATTGCCGTTGTAATGGTTTTTTGATCAATCTGAGCGTTCGGACCAAAAGCGGCTTGGAATAAGCCATCATAGGTTTTATCAGATTCCAATTTATGCGCGACTTCTGCCCAATCATGAGAACCCATTTCTTTAGGATTCATCACAGGTCCTGCCGCTTGCGCTGCAAGATCTGGCGCGCGCCCGTTCCAAAATTGTGCAATTTTGAAATAAGCATCATAGACAGACGGCACATTGATCGGACCTTTTTGTCCATAGATCCCCGTTGCGGTGACCAAATGATCAACACCCCCCGTATTTAACCCATGGCAACTTGCACAATTGACCGTACCATTCCCTGAGAGATTTTTATCAAAAAATAATTTTTTCCCTAAGATTACAGCAGCCTGATTAACGGGTACCGTTTCAGGAATAGGACGTTCTGGTTCCGCAGCAAATTCTTTGGCAGCCCCTGTGTTCGCGTAATAACGTCGTCGGGTTTGATCAATCCATGCAAGAATAGCATTGCGTTGAGATTCTGTTAAATAAGCGTGCCAATGTAAAAACAAATACTGACTAGGAGGCATGATATTTTGACGAATAGCACTTTCAATACGGGAAAGTTCTAATTCTGAAGGGGGCTTCCCTTGTTCAAAATCTGTTAAAACAGGCTCTATCCGAAAATTCTTCAAGCCATTCTTTAAATCATGCTGCATAATCGTATGCGCAATAGGCAAATTAAAATAAAAAGGAAGTTGACGCCCTTCTGCATGGCAATAATCACAACGAGCACCACTGATAATATTAAACGCTGCCAAAGCCTCTGGATTATGCCGTGTTGGAGAATTTTCACTTAAAACAGGTGCGTGTTCGTGATCAAAATGTTGTAAAAACGCAACAACACCCCCGTATGCAACAACACCTGTACAACATAACGCTAAGACTATTTTTTTCATGGACGATTTGTCTCCTTTCTTCTGAATGCTCAAAGTTATAAAAAAACTTACAGAAAGCTAGCTTTGAACTCACAAATTTTTAGCTAAAATAGATTACTCTGTCGTTAACGTTATTATGAGATACAACAAAAATGACAAAATATTTTTATCTATTTTTTCGATTCTTCGTCAGAGGATACACGATAAACTCCTTACAGAAAAGCCCCAATTCCTCTTTTATAACAATTTTATTTTCTTTTTATTGCATCATCTCTCGTAAACGGGAACGCGCAATAGCAATATATTCGGCATCAATATCAATTCCAATTCCTGTACATCCTAAATTTTGTGCCGCAACAAGGGTAGTACCTGTTCCCATAAACGGATCAAGCACATGAGTGTTCTTATGTCCCTGTAATTTATGGTCCTCTAATTTACACCCATGTAAACGGATACAATATTCAGGTAAAGCCACAGGAAATAAACCCGGGTGATCAAATTTTCCTGAACGTTTTTGTACTGTAGGATAAGGAATAAACCACGTATTGCCCCGACAACGTCTATCGTGTTGATGCCCACGCCGTTTAATGTTAGATTTGTCTTTATACGGCACTCCGATACCTAACCGATTAAGGGGAATAGACCCATCACGTGTAAAGTGAAAAATATGTTCATGCCCATGGTGAAGATAACGTTGGCTATTCAAAGGCTTAAAATGTCCAAAACTCTCTTCTCCAATAGAAATGGATTTTACCCACACAATATGATTTTGAAGCACAAATAAGGAACGCAACCGCACCACAAGTTCAAATGGCAACCAAGGCTGTGCTGAAGATCCCGAAATATTCAAAAAAAATGACCCATCGGGTTTTAATATGCGCCGAATTTGAGTCGCAACCGCAACCATCCACTCAAGATAATCTGTCTCGGTTTTACAATCAGAATAATGCCGATAAGAAAGCCCAATATTATACGGCGGCGATGTCACAACCACATCAACACTATGTTGCGGCATACGCTTTAAAACCCGTAAGCAATCCGCCTGCACAATTTCCTGCTGACCCACTTTATAGCGTTTAATACGTGGCAACTTCCCTTTACCAGCCAATATTTGAGATGATGTTAAAGGCTGCGTCACGCACTACATGCCGAAGCCAATAACCATGTACTTGTTTGAGAACCAAGCACGCGCTCAAATATCCATAAATCAGAAAATTCTGTGATAGCGTCTGTGCCCGTTACAGGTTGCCCGTCTTTGTCTAAAACAAGGCTTATCTGATCGGAAACAATTTTCACTTCAATAGAAACCTTACTACCCGCTTCTACCAGTGTTATACGTGCATCTTCAATCGCGAGCGAACGCACGGCTTTAATCTCTGTTTTTTGCGTTTGAGAAGCCTCTTGACGTGCCGTAATTGCAGCCTCAAAAATAGCATACACAGAAGGCGTTAAAGATCTCTGCAAAACCTCCTTATTCCCTTCGGCATAGGCTTTGACAATTTGAACAAAAACGAGTTGCACACTGTTCAAAAACTGCTTCGGCGTAAAAGAAACACCTTGTTTTTCAATAGCTTGAAGAATCTGACCTACACGCGTATTAGGCGCAGGAATATCGTATTGAACCTCAACTTTTTCAACCTGTTCTGGCGGTGTCGTTGCTTCAGGAAAAGTAACGCCTAATGAGGAAACGGGTACAACAACGGGTTGTATCCCTTCCTTTTTCCCGAGAACGCTTCGTAACCGTAACACTAAAAATAGGGCTACAAGAGCAAGGAAAATAAGATCAACCGGCACGCCACCGAGAGAAAAATCCATAGAGGTCACTCACCTTTCTGTGTTTTAATCTGTTTTTACAAAGGCTGTTCACAGCCTCTCTTAAACAGGCTCTTCTAAAGAAATATAATACATATATGGGTACACTACGCGTATTTTCAAAGGTATTCTCTAAAATTTCCTGTTCAATATTTCCCGTTTTATAACGCACTTTATATAAATCACTCACTCTGTTAAAAATACCAACAGAATATATAGACCCCTATTTTATCTTTTTTGTAAATTTAACATTTTTAACACAAAAATCCAAAAGAATTAAAATGTTTTCTATTCCACAAAATACGTTTAGTATTATATAAAAAAGTAACAAGACAAAAATATTAAGTAAGGTTTTATTTTCGTTTTTTGCTAAAACTCTTATAAACTCCTATAAGTTCTCAAAATATAAGGAACCTTTAACAATGTCAGAAACAACACCTCCTTCAGTACCCACATTACCCTTAGCCGTTAACTGGCAATATGTCCGTGATTTGTCTTTTGAAGTTCCCGCTGGGGCGGAAATTTTTATGACTCTACGTAACCCGCCCCAAATTAGTGTTAATATTGACGTACAAACGAACCGACTTCAAAGCAAGCAAGCTGAAGAAAGCGGACAACTCGCTTACGAGGTCGTTTTGTCGATCAAAACAGAAGCGAGAGAACCTCTCGAAACAGACAAAGAGGATCAAAAGGCAACGGGGCGTGTTGTTTTTCTTGCTGAACTCGTTTACGCAGCGATCGTTACTTTAACGAATCCGCCTGAGGAAATGCTTGAACCTATTCTTCTTGTGGAAGTACCGCGCCTTATTTTCCCCTATGCGCGTAATATTATTAGTGAAGTCACCTCTAACGGTGGTTTTCCGCCTGTTGTCTTACAACCTATTGATTTTGTTGCTCTATGGCAATCCCGCATGGGAGGAAATCCCCAAGCGCCTATGTCAGAAGCTGGACACGCTTAATAAGCTTTTTGAGGGGGCATTACAGATGCCCCCTTACTTTCAAAGTAATTCCCTTTTTAATGGGCTTTCATAAAGTCTAATAACAAGTATAACAGCCAAGAGCTGTTATGACATCTGTCGCGTTAGGGTGAGATGCTATAGAAATAGGGGCTTGCCACTGTAAGTGTTCTAAAACATGTGCAACAGCTTGAGAAATCACCACAGCACGCACGTTACGAACGCTTTTTTGTTGGCATCGTGGCAAGGCTTTAAACCAACGAGAGGCACTTTGTGCAGAAAAAAATAAAATAGCCTCCACTTGGTGTTGTTCAAGAATATTTATAATAGACGGATCTATGGTAGAGATTGCCTGTGTTTCATAGGTAATTTTTCTTATGACATGAAAACCTGATTGGCGCAGGGTGCTTGCGAGTTCTGTCCCATGCCCACGCCCTGTTGCTAAAAGCAAACTCCCCGATAAAGGATTACAACGCTGACAAACTAATTTTATAAGGTCTTCCGCATTCCCGTCAGCACTTTCAACGTGGATAAAACCCTTTTGCCGAACACGTTCGGCCGTTCGTGCCCCAACAACATAAAACGGCATTGTCAGCGGGATTTTGCCACAAAGCGCTGATATAGCTTGCCCGCTTGTGAGTAACACAGCCACAATCGTTTTTAAGTGAATAGGTGCTAATGTACGCGCTGTTACACATAATGAAGGAGAGGGATAAGCCACCCAGCCAGCTTTTTGTACGGCTGCGCATGTTTCTGTTAATCCGGGTTCAGGGCGCGTCACAATAACCCCTTTTGACCCACCCCTTTTTGGCATTTTTTAAGAATCCAAAAAAATATCTGACGGACTATCACGACGAAGGCTTTTTCCTAATTCACGCCCTAACGCTGCCGCCTCCGTAGCAGGACCCTGTACATGACGCTTCAACAAAAAAGATCCATCTTCTCGGGCAACAAGCCCTGTTAAATGCACTTCTGCCGAATCAATGGCTTTTTCTGAACGCATAAAACGGGCATAGCCGCCAATAGGCGTCCGACAAGATCCATCAAGTTCCATCAATAAAGCACGTTCAGCCGTTGCCACAGAACGCGCTTCGTAATCCTCTATTGCCGCTAATAATTCCCGTAATTCGGCATCATCTTCCCGAACCGTTACGCCAATAATACCCTGCCCTGCAGCAGGCACCATAATTGTTGGGTCTAACACAATACTCGCTCGCTCTGTCAGCGATAAACGCTTTAAGCCTGCAAACGCTAATAACGTGGCATCACATTGCCGTTCCTCAAGTTTTTTAAGCCTTGTTTGTACATTCCCACGTAAAAGCCCAAATTTGAGATCCGGGCGCCTATGTAAGAGTTGCGCTTGTCTGCGTACAGAAGAACAACCGATCAAAGCCCCTTGAGGCAAAGCAGAAAAAGGATCCTCTTCCTCTGTAACAACACTATCAGGGGCTAAAAT
This sequence comes from Acetobacter sp., assembly GCA_017474285.1. Lineage (GTDB taxonomy): Bacteria > Pseudomonadota > Alphaproteobacteria > Acetobacterales > Acetobacteraceae > Acetobacter. The sequence continues at coordinate 9,415 of JAFVHT010000005.1, read as the reverse complement.
AAGGACATCACGCGCATCTTCGCGTGGTAATGTACACGCTAAAACCAAACCAGGAGGTAATGTTGTTTCTAAATCTTTCAAACTATGAACAGCAAAATCAATACGCCTATCTAATAAAGCCTCGTGAATTTCTTTAGCAAAAAGCCCTTTTCCCCCTATTTCAGCTAATCGACGGTTTTGTACTTGGTCCCCTGTTGTAGAAATATGAAACTCTTGAAACGCACCCACATCACGAAGAACAGGACAAAATCGCGTCAACATCTCAAGAAAAAGGCGCGTTTGTTTTAATGCCAAAGGAGAAGTCCGTGTTCCGACACGCAAGGGTAAAGAGTGACGTCCAGAATGATGATCAGAAGCACTTGTTGCTTGTTTTTGCGTTCTTTTTTGGTGTGCAAGAGCCTCTGCAGCAACTTCCTGCAAAGCGGGCGTAAGGGTAAAAGAGGAATCCATTGAATATATCTCAAATAATATATTTTAGAGCAGAGAGGAAATAAGAGCTTAACGAAACACGTCTCTTTAGACTAATCTAAAAATATGTTCCGAAAAATATCCGTTTTGACCTCCCCGTTTCGACCTCCCTGTTACGCTTTCGCTTATAGCGTATTTTAAGCGCCCTGTCTATGATTTGTCTATGTTCTCTCTATGACTTTAGCCCCTATGACACCCAATAAAACCCCTCTTACAGGACCTGTACTCGCCATTGAATCCTCTTGCGATGAAACAGCCTGCGCCATTCTCACCCCCGACGGCACGATCCTTGCCCAACGCGTCGTTTCACAAGAAGGGCACGCTGATTTTGGCGGAGTCGTCCCTGAAATAGCGGCACGCGCCCATCTCTCTTTACTTCCTCATCTTGTTTCTGCCACATTAGCCGAAGCACACCTTGCTCCCTCTGCCCTCGCGCTTATTGCCGCAAGCACAGGGCCGGGGCTTATCGGCGGGCTTATTGTGGGCAGTAGTTTTGCCAAAGGATTAGCCCTCGCCCTCAATATTCCTTTTATTGCCGTGAATCATGTTGAGGCACATGCGCTAACCGCACGTATCCCGCATCTTTTACCGTATGAGGTCCCTTTTCCTTACCTCTTGCTTCTTGTTTCTGGGGGGCATTGTCAATGTATTGCGGTGGAAGATATTGGCGTTTATCGTAAATTAGGAGGCACCCTTGATGATGCCGTTGGCGAAACTTTCGACAAAGTTGCCAAAATGCTTGGGCTCGGCTGGCCCGGTGGTCCTATGCTTGAAAAACTCGCCCAAGAGGGGCATGCCTCTATTCCCCTTCCCCGCCCACTTTTACAACGTGAGGGATGCGATTTTTCTTTTTCAGGTCTTAAAACAGCTATTGCGCAAAAACTCATGCCCTATGGACAAGAGCCTCTGCCTCGCCCCTTTGCAGCTGATTTAGCGGCTTCATTCCAACAAGCGGTTGCGGATATTATTGCCGATCGTATCACCCACGCCCTCAATAAAATGCCTCAAGCGAAAGTACTTGTTGCCGCAGGAGGTGTTGCTGCTAATCATCTTATCCGTACAACGCTTGAAAAAACGGCTGACCAACACGGATTACGTGCTCTTATTCCGCCACCTCGTCTTTGTACAGATAACGCTGTTATGGTGGCATGGGCTGCCTTAGAAACGTGGCATAAAGCCTCGCAACACCACCAAACCCCTTTTACAGATATTGCCACACGCCCCCGCCCCCGCTGGCCTTTAGAAGAAATGGCGCAACGTTTTACGCTTTAACTATCTATTAATATTTTTATCTTATGGTTTGTAGACTCTACAACCCAACAACGTCTTTCACCCTATCACTATGCCCTATCGCTGTGTTTACCGCCCACCATTATTTAAGATATAATCTTATATTCAGATATTTCATTACATATCTCATTTAATATTTAAGAAAACTAGATTTATTTTTAATTTTTTAATATTTTTTGTAAAATTCTTATTGTTTTTTTACGTTTTTTTTGTGTAATCTCACAAAAATGTTATAAAGAGTCCCCCCCCCATACATAACTTTATGATAAGGGGGTCTTATAGGGGAAGGAACAACAACCCTATAAGTAATGGGAGTTCTATCATGCGGCTACGCTCGCTTCTTCTTACAACGACTTTAACCGCAGCGCCAGCTGTTGCCCCTCTTGTTGCTTCCGCCTCAACCATTTCAGGACCTTATCTGGATACGGGGGCTGGGTATAATCTTGTCCAAAACCAACATATCCACGCCAATACACCCGCCGATGGTCCTGCTGTGCGCAAATTCCAATTCCAACACAATACGGGCTATACAGGCTTAGGCGCCTTTGGCTGGGGGTTTGGTAACGGACTCCTCCGTGCAGAGGTCGAAGGTGTCTATAGTGCCTCACACATCAATTACGGCGCTAACAACAATACCTCTGACGACGACGACAGAATCGCCAACGCTACCCTTGCTGCCATTCCAGCCTCATATGCAGGATATGCAGCAGCAGAAAAATGGGGAGGATCAACAGTTACAGATCCAGATGCACTCCCTAGTGAAAAAGTCTATGAAACATGGAAAGACAACGCCTACGCGCCAGGCGATTCCGTACCCGTTGACTGTGCCAGCGGCTTAGAACAAGGAGGTAAGTGCCTCTTCTATGGCGGGGGTGGGTCGTTTGGGAGTCCTGCTCCAGTAGAAGGGCATGCAGGGTTTACAGCGCCTGAACTTACTCCGGGAACATATACTTATAGATATACTCGTGATGGCAAAACCTACTACCAAAAAGTCAACGTTCCAGAAATGGACCAAGGGATAGGACCTGTTCAATATATCGAACCCAAATGGATGGCAGGCAGTTCGAAAAGCGGCGATACTAAACTCCCTGGCACATATAGTGGTGATCCTAATGCCCAACAGGCAACACAGGTTACCCCTCCTGGTCCTGTTTGGACGGTTCCGACCGCTGATGATAAAGGTCACGATCAACTTGGCACTGCAGGAAATCAACCACAACCGTATGGTCCTGCCAATCCGAGCCCTTATTCTAGCCCTGAAAATACATATCCCTATCTAAACGGACCTCCCCCTCTTGGTCCTAACAATTCTGCACCGATCTATAGTATTCCACACGCAACCAATTCTTATAACCCTTATCAGTATAAGGGTTCAACAGAAACCTATCATAACAACTATAATCCCTATAATAAGGCTGATAACGCCTCAGCTGGTAACGTCTACGGCGGCTGCCCTGCCTATATGGGCAATGGTCCCAATTGTGGTTCATACTATCATGGTTATGGTAAATACCCTGATTATCCCATTGGTAATGGCACGCCAACCTCGCACATTTTAAAACCCCCGCCAATAGCGCGTGGAGAAAAATGGGACGGACCAGGAAAAGACAGAGGTCATTTAGGACCTGGAGATGGACTAGGACTTCCAGAAAAAGTGGTCATTGGTCATATTGAGCATAGAGGAGAACACGGTGAACCTGAGCCGATCCCCTCTGGAACAGGACCCTCCCCCTCTTCTCCCCATAGAGCCATTTATCATAACACAGGCGCAACTTATGGTGTTCTCGCCAATGTCTTCTACGATGTTGACCTCCAACAACATTTTAAAATCAAATCTCCCTTAACCCCATTTGTTGGGGTGGGTGCTGGTTATCTCTGGCAAAGTTATAATAATGTCATGACCTCTATGAGCAGTGGAAATGTTATTCACGGCACTAGTGGTGGCTTTGCTTATCAAGGCATTGTCGGCATGGCTTATGATACCGGTATCAAGGGCTTACAAGTCACAACAGAATATCGTATGATCGGACAGCCTGGTTCTTTCTATGATAGTCCCTTCTACTATGGGTCAAAGGGTGGTCATGCCAGTTTCGACGATCGTTGGAATCACCAAAAAGCTCTCTAACGAACAAAAACTCCCCCTCTCAAAAAGAGGAGGAGTTTTTTTAACCACTTTAAAAAGCTATAAAAATTTACTCCGTTCTTTTTACCCTCTCTTAAAGAGTAAAGCTCAAGAATAAAAATAAATAAAAATCAAGATAAAAACTTCAGGTTTTTTTGGGTTTTTCTTGGGAGCTTCTTGGGGAAAAGTTTTTAGGAACTTTACAATTAGAAATTAAACTTTTGAAACTAACATGACAATAAATAAACGCGTCTCCTTTTAAGAAGTTGTGGCAATATGTTCATACGTTTTAGCAAAATGAAACGCTAAAGAAACATCTGCGGAGGGGTAACAAAAATAACGATGGCACCCTTCTTCAAGGGGCCAAATACTTAACCCAATATCCCCATAAATACTTAAAAATGCCTCACTGACATTCCAAAAAACGAGTTTTAAGCCCTTTTGTGCTGCCAAATCGCGTAAATGCCAAATTGCTGAAATACTATCATCGTGCTCCCCTCTTGGATCACCCAAACCCACGAGACAGCCACGGCTCACATGTAAAGGGAGCATAGCTTTATCAGCATCACCTACAATAAAGCCTTCAGGGCTAAAAAGGGGAATAAGCGGCTTTTCTTGTTCTAAAGCGTCATAGCGTGTTTGTGCTTGTTCTGTCCACGGAAACACCACCACATGCCCGGGCATTAACAGACGTATAACAACAAGAAACGAGAACCCGACCGATAACCCCACAGTCAACCGAACAAGACCACTGACTTGGTCTGAAAAAACAATTTGCCACCAACTCTCTAAAGTGCTATGGCGTACCGCCAGCATGACTACGCACCCTAAAAAGAGAAGCAAACACAGCCACGTGCTCCATGGGAGAGAGTCATTTAGCACATGCGCACGGCGGTAATAACATTGTCTATAAGGCGCCATAAAAAGAGCTGACATGCCTAATACAAAGGGTATAAAAATTGTATTTCCCCGCAAAAACGTCAAAACAGCCGCAAATAATAATACCCCTAACGCACTATGCCACGCTAATGTCACTCGTTGGGCAAGCCCAATTGCTAAGCCAATTAACGCAACGCCCATCAACGATAAAAGATAATTCCCTCCCATTTGGAGCCAATGGATAAAAATTACAGATGTTGGTATTGCCGTCGGTGTTGGATCCAATAAAACAAGACTAATTAACAACATACCACATAAAGAAACTGCTGCCGTGGCCACCACTACCGAAAAAGCAGCCTCACTTTTACGAATGACCATACTTGGGCGTTGCGGAAGCGCAACAACCTCGCCCCCTTGCGCCTCTTTTGTTGTTTTCTTTTTAAGCCAAACCGCATCACCACGTAAAAACAGCTCATGACCAACAAACATACTCCCCGCCATAAACAAAGGAGTAATATAATAAAATAAGCGAAAAACGAGAACAACCCCCAAAATCTGCGCCATAGGCATAAAGGGTCCTAAACCTAATAACATAGCACCATCAAACACGCCTAAACCACCTGGCACACTTGAGAAAAGTCCCGCCGTATACGCCATAAGATAAATCGCAAGGAACAACCCAAATCCTATATCTGCTTGAGCAGGAAGAAGCACAAAGGCAATGCTTGCTGTCGCTGCCACTTCAAGGGTTGCCACGATCACTTGCATGATCGCCATTTTCATTGAGGGAAGCGCTATCACCCATTTATAAAAACGCCATTCACGCACACAAGCAGCAAGCCCTATATACCCCGCCACCACACACCAAAAAGCACAGCCAATTCCGCGCAATAACCAATCAGACAGGTGTATTTTAAGGTTCGGAATGACATGAGGGCTAAAAACCAACACGCCCCCGATCAGGGAAAGGGCACCTAATAAATACGTCAGCGAACAAAAAGCGATAATTTGGGTAATAGCAAGCGGATCAACCCCCCAATTACGGTATAACCGATAGCGTACCGCTGCCCCAGAAATCGCCGAAAACCCCAAATTATGAGAGAGCACATAGGCGCAAAAAGAAGCAAAAGCTGTCTTCCGAAAAGGAATTTGTGGGTACCCCACTTGAATCACAGCTAATTTATCGTAAAAAAACAGCACACCATAAGACACAAGCGTACACAACGCCGCAGCACAAACCTGTGTTAAAGGAATAGCCTTTATCGCATGCTTAATATCTTTTACGTGTAAATGGCGTAATTCATGCTGCACCACAAACAATGCCGCAATCATAAGAGCAAAGCCTAAAAAATGCGTCAGGTGTTTTGCCCACCATCGCCAATTTTTTAACGCCTTACCCTTCAAAAAAACCGAAGAACCTGAGGGAATCCCGTCAGAGGTCACGATCCAGATAACCCTATATCAATCACAATGCCGATCACGCAAAAGAGCGGCCTCAATTAAAGCTATGGTTTCTTTGACACCATATAAGGCAACAAATCCCCCAAAACGAGGTCCCTCTTTTTGCCCAAGAAGAACTTCATATAAACACCCAAACCACGCCCGCAATGGCTCAAAAGCATGACGTTTACCCACTTCAAAAACCAAATTTTGAAGCTCTTGTGCATTTATAGGGGTTCCCTCACAATTGCGGAAACAATCCACCAAATCCACCAAAGCCGTGCGTTCTTGGTCTGTCGGCACACGAAACACTTTTGCCGGACGAATAAAATCGGCGTAATAAACAACGGCATAATCCACCAAACGCGCTAACATCGGGTATGTTTGAGGGGAAAGCTGCGGATCATACCGACGAATAAACCCCCATAACACTTCTGACGTTTCGGCATTAGAGACGCTCGCTAAATTCAACAACATCGCAAAAGAAACAGGGCTACCTGCTTTTTCTGTGTCCTGTTTTATATTTTGTTTTGCCCCCTGCCCTTGTTGTCCTTGATGCCCTTGCTTTTTTTGCGTTTGAAGAATAAACCACGCGGGATTAGTGCAGAGTTCCGGGTTTAGTCCCCCCTCATCACCCTCGCCATTTTGCTCTGATTTTTCAATCAAATTTTCCACATAGTTCTTCACATGGGTTAAATAATCATCAGTGGCTTTAGGAATCACATCAAAATATAAACGTTTTGCCCGTTGGGGTTGATGAAACATAAATTGTGCCAGACTTTCAGGGGGGGCATAACGTAACCACTCCTCAATCGACAACCCATTTCCTTTTGATTTGGAAATTTTACCGCCTTGTTCATCAAGAAAAAGTTCATAAGTCAGCCCTATAGGGGCAACTCCACCTAAAATACGGCAAATTTTTCCCGATAACGTCACACTATCAATGAGATCTTTTCCCGACATTTCGTAATCAACGCCAAGCGCATACCACCTCATCGCCCAATCGGCTTTCCACTGCATTTTGGCATGTCCGCCTGTTACGGGTGTTTCAAAATTTTCTTGCGTGGAGGGGTCACGCCAACGCACTGTACCCGCTGTGATATCACACGCCTCTATTTTTACTTGCATAACTTCCCCTGTACGCGGGTGGAGAGGCAAAATCGGCGAATAAGTTTCTCGACGCTCTTTCCCCAAAGTCGGGAGAATCACCTCTAAAATAGCGTCATGCACTTCTAACACGCGCTTTAATGCGGCATCAAACCGCCCCGATATATAATATTCGGTTGAAGAAGCAAATTCATACGCAAACCCAAACCCATCAAGAAAGGATTTCAACCGTGCGTTATTATGATCCGCAAAAGACTCGTATTGTCCAAAGGGATCGGGCACACGTGAAAGCGGTTGCCCTAAAAATTTTTTTAACATGTCCTGTTGAGGGACATTTTCAGGCACTTTACGCAACGCATCCATATCATCTGAAAAAGCCAGCAAACGCGTCGGCAAACCTGTCAGCGCAGTATAAGCCTGCTTAACCCAAGACGTACGTGCCACTTCTCCAAACGTGCCAATATGCGGCAAACCTGAAGGACCATAGCCCGTTTCAAGCAAAGCGGGGCGATCATCGCCTTTTTGAGCCCGTGCCACAACGTGATCTCTTAACCGGCGCGCCTCTTCAAAGGGCCACACACGCGGTATCTCTGTAACGGAAGATATTTGACTTTTATTCATAAAAACACATTATAAATTGTTAAGAGCTCGTTAATTTGAGCTGTTTTCCCTGATTTGTCAACCTGATTGACGAATCAGATTCCCTTAAAACCACAACGTTAACACCTTAAAACTCTTTTATTCTTTTTACCCTATTTTTAGACTTATCACATTTTTTGCTTTTTGCTCAAGGAGTACCCTCATGACTCTCACGACCATGACGCGCCACTCTGCCCTTATCCTTATCGGGAATGAAATTCTTTCTGGGCGAACCCGTGATGAAAATACCCAATTCCTCGCTAAAAAATTAGGAGAACTTGGAATCCCCCTGCGCGAAGTGCGTATGATTCCCGACACACGCGAGGTTATTATTCGTTGTGTTGTTGAACTGCGTGCCGCTTTTGATGAAGTTTTCACCACTGGCGGCATCGGTCCTACGCATGACGACATTACAAGCCCCTGTGTTGCGGAGGCTTTTGGCGTTCCTTTAGAACATCATACCCCCACATTTACGCTTTTAGAAAATCATTTTGGTAAAGAAAATTTTAATGCCGCACGGCAACGTATGGCATATCTCCCGCAAGGTGCCACCCCCATTGAAAATCCCATCTCATTAGCCCCTGGTTTTAGTCTCGGTAATGTGCATGTTATGGCTGGTGTACCGCGTATTATGCGGGCTATGTTTGACAATCTTGCCCCTCGTCTCAAAAAAGGCACGCCAGTTCTTTCTATCACATGGCATGTCTTTTCATTATATGAGGGCAGTCTTGCCGAAGGGCTGGAAGCCATACAAAACCTTTATCCCCAACTCGACATCGGTTCTTATCCTTTCCATAGAGAAAACGGAATCTATGGTGTCGCCCTTATTGCCAAAGGGCAAGACTCCGCTGCTGTACAAAAAGCCGCGTCAGATATTCGCACCCTTATTGCTGCCACAGGCGGAGAGCCTATTCAAGGGGAACCGTTTTAAAGAAGCGCCAAAAGAGACCCAACATCCCCCGTGTAGGTTTGTGTGAGTATCACAGCGTGTAAGTTTCTTTTTTTATGTTTTTTTTGAACAAGTTTGAATAAGTTTCACTTGTGTTTTAAGAGGGAGAGTGTGTATAAAAGAGGTGTATAGAACAGAAATAAAAAGAACGTGTTTTGTTTTAAGGGTTGCTAGAAAGACAACGATACTTTTAGAGTGTATTGTGTCATCACAAAAGACGAAAAGCCTTCTTTTATTTTTTTGTTACAAAATTTGAAAAGGACAAGGGGCTTATGAGGCGTTTGATAGAGCATTATCTACCGGTTGGTGTATTGAGTGCGGAGAGTGTGCGGGAGCGTGCGATTATACCGCCGAACAATCGGCTGCATATATAGTGGGCGCGTCGTCCGTTGGTCGCGTCACGGGCTTCAATTTTAGCGACCCTTTTGACTGACAAAGCCGATAGGGATCAATTCCTCCACGCGTTGGGCATAGAAAAAAGCACGCTAACGGCGGGGGAAGTAGAAACCTCTAAACACCGT
>JAFVHT010000066.1 GCA_017474285.1 Acetobacter sp. | reverse complement strand
GACGTCAGACCAAACACCAGACACACAAAACCATGGTTAATGTTACAAAAATATCTCCCCCCCCCCCCGCAATGAAAGCCCTCCATTTAAACAAATGACATACACACATTTACATAAAAGCCATCACTATACACAACCATGGCGACGAGGCTATTACGCAGCACTCGATATTGGTTCCACAAAAATAATTTGCCTTATCGGTAAAGGGAAACCCAATGGTGCCCTTCACGTAGAAGGATATGGATGGTGCCAATCAGCAGGTATACATAATGGTGCCATAACGGATTTACGCCTTGCAGAAGCTGCAATCCGCTATGCTATTGCAGAAGCAGAAATAATGGCAGAACGATCCATTGAACGCATTATTGTTAATCTACCATGTGGACATCCTGTCAGTCGCGTCTTTAATATCCCTTTTCGCGTTGGGAAACGGGTTGTAACCGATACAATTCTCCAACGCGTTGCTATAGCTGCTCGTCAACAAGCTACAACAAAAAGTCGTAAAATTATTCATATCTTACCCATCAATTTTATTGTTGATGACACAGAATGTGTCCTTGACCCAAGAGGATATTTATGTGATAACCTCAATGCACGTATTCACATTATTGATGCAGCAGACACTCCTCTTACTAATCTTCAAACGTTATTAGCACGTATTGATCTCAAAGTAGAAGGTTTTGTTGTTTCACCTCTTGCCTCCAGCTTTTCGGTCTTAGACGTAGATGAATATACCCTGGACACCACGGTTATAGACATAGGTGGGGATACAACGTCTTTTGCTCTCTTTGATGAAGGACGTGTTCTCCACACAGGTTTTATAAATGTAGGTGGAACGCATATTACACACGATATTGCCCATAGATTAAACACATCGACCCTTAACGAGGCTGAACGTATCAAAACTCTCTTTGGTAGCGTCGAATTGACAACACCTATAGAACATGACATGATCTCAGTTGAGTTACGAGACAATCATATTCCACATATGGAACATGTTTCACGCTCTCAACTTTGTCATATCATTCGCCCTCGTATAGAAGAAATCTTTAAACAAGTGCGCGAACAACTTAGCAATGCTGGCTTCACAATAGATACAAGAAAACGATTCGTTATTACAGGAGGAGGTTCTCTACTCGATAACATTTCTTCTGTTGCTGAACAAAATCTAACATCTTATGGATTTAATGAGTCAAACCCCAATACTTCGTGTACTGTTAGATTAGGACATCCAAAACACGTCAGTGGTGTCCCTTATTCGAATACTGCTAGTTTTTCAACGTCCATAGGATTGCTGAAATGGACTATGAGTACAAACTCTCCATTTGGCAGTATAAAATACCGTAAACCACAACCTACAAGCTTGTTACAAAAAATTGTTTCTGTCCTCAGAAAAGATTTATAAAAGTATTGATAAAATATATTTTTCTTTTATATACTTTCATATATTGTTTGTATTATTTATTGTTACGTTTCCTTTGTCTGTCCATATCCTATAAAGAGTTCTGGAGTTGCAACCATGATACTCAATCTCACTGTCCCTCCCCAAGTACATTCAGATTTTTCTCCCAAAATAGCTGTTATTGGTGTTGGTGGAGGCGGCACTAACGCTGTTAATAACATGATTTCCTCTCACCTGGAAGGTGTTGACTTTGTCGTTGCAAATACAGACGCTCAAAGTCTTAGTCGTAGTTTGGCAGAAAATCGCATTCAACTTGGGCCGCACCTTACTCGTGGATTAGGAGCAGGGTCAAAGCCAGAAGTAGGTCGTGCCGCTGCTGAAGAAGCCGTTAACGAAATTGCTCGTTATCTAGATGGTCTACACATGGTTTTCATCACAACGGGGATGGGAGGAGGTACTGGCACTGGTGCCGCACCTATTATTGCCCGTATGGCACGAGAGCGTGATATTCTTACCGTTGGCGTTGTAACAAAACCTTTTGCTTTTGAAGGAAAACGGCGCGCTAAATTTGCAGAAGAAGGGATTAAAGAGCTTCAACAATTTGTTGATACGCTTATTATTATTCCTAACGAAAACCTTTTCCGTATTATTAGTGAAAGCACTTCTTTTAGTGAGTGTTATAGATCCGTCGATGAAGTATTAACCACAGGTGTACGTGGTATTACAGATTTAATAATACGTCCTGGTTATATCAATCTTGACTTTGCTGATATCCGTAGTGTTATGGCTGAAATGGGTAAAGCCGTTATGGGTACGGGAGAAGCAGAAGGTGAAAACCGTGCTACTGACGCAGCTGAAGCAGCTATTTCCAACCCTCTTTTAGAAGACATTAGTCTGACGACAGCCAAAGGACTTCTGATTAACGTAACAGGCGGTAATGATATGACGCTTATGGAAGTCGATGAAGCCGTTAAACGTGTTACGAATGAAGTTCCAGAAGATACTCTTATAATCTTTGGTCATGTCAATGATGAGAATATGAATGGTCGCATACAAGTTTCTGTTGTAGCGGCTGGTATTAGTTCCGAAGCTAATGTTTTAGAAACTCCTAGCTTACCTGTTGAAAACGACCTTTCTTCAACAGAATCTCCTATACAGCAGACAGAAATTCAAAAAACAGATGCCAATCCTGTAACATCTTCTTCTCCAATAAGTCATCGCCCTTCTTCAGTTTCTTCAAAACCTGTACAACACCCTATACAAACTCCATCTTTTTCTCCAGAAGGAGCTACAGCACCCTCTCCTAACACAATTCCTAGACAGGCACCCCATCAACATTTCCCTCCTACACAACCTTCGATAACACCAAGACATCCTCTCTTTACAGAACAACCCCGTTCTCCTCAACCACGTCCACAACAGACAGAGACGCCTCGTGATAGGTTTTTTACGCGTATAAACCCTTTTCGCCGTCACTCTGATGACACTCAACAGGAAACAGCGCTTCAACAACAGCCTCGTTCAAGTTTTGGTCCTGTAAAAAATTATGATAATCATGATCATATTAAGGATAATGGTCTTGAAATTCCTCCGTTTCTCCGTCGTGATGAATATTAAATTATGTAAAAGGGGTTATACGAATAAGTCTCTTGTAGTGTGTCCGTATAAGTTTTTGTATGTATAGTCGTAGTCGTAAATTTTAATGTGGTACATGCAACATACAATTTGCAATACAGTCTCAGAAATAGATATTGGACTACACACAGGTCAACGTATTCGTATTTGTCTACAACCTGCTGATATAGGTTGCGGTGTTTTATTTCAACGTACTGATCTATCCAACGCTTCCCCTATACCTGCTCTTTACAACCATGTTATTGATACAAAATTGAGCACAGTATTAGGTGAAAAAGGCAGACTGGAAAATCGTATCTCAACTATAGAACATCTTATGGCAGCACTTTATGGCTGTGGTATCGATAATATTCTTATCTTAATAGACGGTCCAGAAATCCCTATTTTTGATGGGTCTTCGTCATTTTTTGTTTCTCTTCTTGAACATACAGGGCGTAAACAACAAAACGCTCCTCGTAAAATTATTAAAGTTCTTGAACCTGTTTGTATCAAACAGGGAGATTTCTTTGTAAAGCTCTTACCGAACCCCCATTCTGGTTTGTCATTGTCCCTTAGTATTAACTTTGCAGCACGTGCTGTTGGACAACAAACTTATCACATTGATTTAACTTCAGACACATTTAAAAAAGAACTTTCATTTAACAGGACTTTTACATTCCTTGAAGATATTGAAACCTTACGCCAAATGGGGTTAGCACAAGGTGGATCATTAGAGAATGCTATTGTTATAGACGATAATCGTATTCTTAACTCTCATGGATTACGTACACCAGATGAGTTCGTTCGTCATAAAATGTTAGATGTTCTTGGTGATCTCTATCTTGCAGGAAGCCCATTAGAAGCGTGTTTTTATGGCCATTGTTCTGGTCATACTCTTAATAATCAACTTCTTCAAAAGCTTTTTTCTTGCTCTACAGCATGGCAAAAAATATGTACTACTGATAAACACCCTCCTTCTTGAGGATATTCACCGTATTTTTGCTTTTGTCATTATTATTATCAAAATTTTGTTTTTTATCCAAAGAATCGATATGTCTCTTTTCTCATTCAAAAACTTCTTATACTACCGTTCTTTACCTTACATTCTTGCAACAACATTTTTAATCACTCTTAATGGATGTAAAGAAGATGAGTCTCTAGTGCGCGCAAAAATTGCACCACCTGAAGTTATGTATAACGATGGTATTGACGCACTACAAACACATCGATTTGATCTCGCTGCAAAAGAATTTGAAGGCCTCCAGCAAAATTTTCCCTATTCAGGTTACGTTGCAAGTGCGCAAATCATGGAAAGTTATGCCTATTATCTCCAAAGCAAATATCCTGAAGCTGTACGACAAATCAATCGATTTATTGGCTTACACCCAACGAGCCAAGATATTGCTTACGCCTATTATTTACGTGCTCTCTGTTTCTACGAACAAATCTCCGATGTCCAACGTGACCAACAAGGCACGTTGGAAGCTATGAATGCACTAGAAGAAGTTGTTATCCGGTTTCCACAAACAAAATACGCACGTGACGCCCAACTTAAAATTGATCTCTGCCGTGATCACCTTGCTGGGAAAGAAATGTCCATAGGACGTTATTATCAGCAAAGACGTAACTATGCTGCTGCTATTAACCGCTATCAACGTGTTGTTCAAGATTTCCAAACAACAAACCATGTACCAGAAGCGCTTGAACGTATGGTTGAAGTTTATTTAGATCTTGGTTTAGTCGAACAAGCACGCAAATCAGCTGAAGTATTAGGCTATAACTACCCCAATAATAAGTGGTACCATTATGCCTACGACCTCTTAAAAAACCATCATTTACTTGATAAGAAATTACATTTTCCAGGTAAACTCATTACAGCCTCAGATGTATCTTTAGATACGCCATCTCTAACGGCTGGAAAAAACACAGCTTTACCTCCAAAAGTACTAGATACAAAACAACAACCTATTGTTAAAAAAGCTCCTGTAAGCCCTGTCAAAAAAGAATCTGTACCAAAACTATAATCATAAATGTATTCTAAAAATAGAATTATCTATCCATATCTGCCTATTTACGAAAAATACCCTCATAGTCATCGCATCGTTGACAAATCCTTTAGATATACGATTAAGCCTAAATCCATTTTAACGCATAAGTTTTCGGAAAAAATCAAACGCAACAAGTTCAAAATCAAATACGTTATCAGAATAGAATAAACGAAATCTCCTTTTCTAGAGAAAAGATAAGTCTGTTTTTCTTGATCTATAATTATGTATTCTCAAAATTAGACTACTGCTATGCTAACTCATCTTTCTATTAGAAACATTGTTCTCATTGAAGCGCTTGACCTTCCACTTCATAAAGGTTTTACCGCTTTAACAGGAGAAACCGGAGCGGGAAAATCTATTCTTTTAGATAGTTTAGGACTAGCTATGGGCGCCCGTATCAACAATACAGACCTTATTCGTATTGGTTCAGAAGAAGCGCAAGTCAGTGCCTGTTTTCAAGTTGCTCCCCATCATAGTGTTTTTACACTCCTATCAGAACAAGGTCTTACCGTAGATCCAGATGAGGAAATCGTTTTACGCCGTGCTCTTTTTCGTAATGGAAAATCGCGTGCATGGATCAACGACCAACCTATCGGTTTAACCCTATTACGCCGTGTTGCAGGTATGCTCATTGAAATCCACGCCCAGCATGAGCAAATTGCGCTCACCGATACGACAACCCATCGTCATATTTTAGACGCCTATGGTGTTCCACACACTTTACTTGATAACGTTTCTAAAACCTTTGTCCAATGGCAGACACTCAAAGCAGATTTAGAACAAGCACGAAAAGCCCTAGAAAAAACAGCCTGTGAGGAAGAGTGGTTACGCCATACTGTTCAAGAATTAACAACTCTTGCGCCTCAACCAGAAGAAGAAAACGAACTCGTTTATCAAAGACGCTTGCTTCAACAAGCAGAACGACGAAAAGAAATCATTACGACTGCCCTCAATGAATTAACACCTCGTGATCGCCGATCCACAGCACCAATCGTCGCCCTCAGAGCAGCATCCCGCGCTTTACAACGCTTAATCCCCTCCTCTGCTCATGACAACACACTAACAGACCCTTTAGATCCTAGAGTTTTAGAGGCTTTAGAAACTCTCGAAAACGCAACCAACACCGTTGCTGAAGCCGAAAACCTCCTAGAACATTTACACGCAGACACGGACAGCCTTCCCAACCTACTTGATGATATAGAAGAACGATTATTTGCCTTGCGCAACGAGGCACGTAAACACCATGTAAGTGTCGAACAGCTCCCTATCCTTCTCCATGACTTACAGAAACGCTTAAATGCATTAGAAAACGATACAACACAACTTGCAACGCTAGAACAAAATGTCTCAAACGCTTTTCATGCCTTTGCTTGTAGCGCAGAAAAACTACACACAGCACGACAAGCGGCTGCGCAAAGCCTAGAGCAATCTATTACCGCAGAACTTAAACCGATCAAATTAGAAAAAGTACATTTTCTTGTCGATATTCGTTCTCTTCCTCAAGAACAATGGAGTCAAAATGGTACAGAACAAATTACTTTTCTTGTTTCTACCAATCCTGGACAGCCGCCATGCCTCCTGTCCAAAGTTGCCTCTGGCGGAGAATTATCACGATTGATGTTAGCGATTAAACTTGTCATAGCGAGCCAATCTGATATAAGCACGCTCATTTTTGATGAAATTGATGCGGGTATAGGCGGAGCTACCGCTGCCGCTATTGGTGAACGCCTTCAACGCCTTGCCGGGTATGTACAGGTTCTTGCAATTACACATAGTCCACAAGTCGCCTCTTATGCAAGTACACATTTACGTATTAGCAAACAAACTCACGACGGACAAACACACACTTCTACAACTTTTTTGAGCACTCCTGAACGTCAGGAAGAAATTGCGCGGATGCTCTCTGGTAATACCATAACAGAGGCTGCCCGTGCTGCTGCTGCTAGCCTATTGAAACAACACTCATGATACCTCCCACTTCACAACGACCGCCGACAGAACTTACAATAACCGAAGCCCGTGATGAGTTAAAGCGGCTTGAAACCCTCATCGCATACCATAATTTTGCTTACTATCATAACAATGCACCAGAAATCAGTGATGCTGCTTTCGATGCCTTACGCCAACGCTACAACACCATTGTTAGCCTCCACCCCACTATAGAGCCAACACATAGCGCAGCACACGCCATTGGTGCCCCATTAGATAGCCACTTTGGAAAGCACCAACACCTTGTACCGATGCTCTCACTCGACAATGTTTTTAACCGTGCTGATTTTGAAAGTTTTGTAACCCGTGTTATCCGTTTTTTAGGATTATCCCCTGACGACGCTGCCTGCCTTCCATTCATTGCCGAACCTAAAATTGATGGTCTTTCCGTCAATTTAACTTACAAAAACGGTGTGTTTACCCATGGCACGACACGTGGTAATGGCACAGAAGGAGAAGACGTCACAGAAAATTTACGCACTCTCCGAGATATCCCTCCACAACTGTCATATTCTTACCCGGAACTTATTGAAATCCGTGGAGAAGTTTTTCTCTCTAAAACTGATTTTTTAGCCCTCAATACTGAACAAGAACTTTCTAAAAAACGTCTCTTTGCTAACCCGCGCAATGCCGCAGCAGGATCACTACGCCAACTAGATCCTACAATTACCGCACAACGCCCTCTGTCTTTATTTGCTTACGCTTTAGGGTTTAGTTCTGAACCTCTTGGTAATAGCCATTGGGATTTCCTTAAACAACTCAAAAAATGGGGATTTCCTGTTAACCCTTTGTCACAACGTATTACTAGCATCGAAGAAGCAGAAACCTTTTTTACGTTGATTGCTAAACAACGCGCCGCGTTACCTTATGATATTGATGGTGTTGTCTACAAAATTGACTCCTTAAACCTACAAAACCGCTTAGGCACTATTGGTCGCGTCCCACGTTGGGCGACAGCATGGAAATTCCCAGCAGAACAGGCGATAACCACTTTGCGAGATATTGAAATTCAGGTCGGTCGTACAGGAACACTCACCCCTGTTGCGCACTTAGACCCTGTTAATATCGGTGGCGTACTTGTAACAAAAGCCACTCTCCACAACGAAGATGAGATTATCCGCAAAGATATCCGCATAGGTGATCGTGTTTTTGTCCAACGTGCAGGAGATGTCATTCCACAGGTTTTAGGGATAACACCAGAAACATCCATTCTCCCACTAGATCTGATATTTTTGTTTTTCCTGATCATTGTCCTGTTTGCGGTGCGCATGCTATACGACCAGAAAATGAGGCTGTACGCCGCTGTACAGGCGGGTTATCGTGTCCTGCACAAACGATTGAACGACTCATTCACTTTGTTTCTCGACACGCCTTTAATATTGAAGGACTCGGTGAACAAAATATTCGCTTCTTTTATGAGGCAGGTTTAATTTGTACCCCTGTTGATATTTTCTACCTCCACAAACATGCCAAACAAATCGAACACTATGAGGGTTGGGGAAAACTTTCTGTCCATAACCTCCTTACAGCAATAGAGAGCAGACGCATCATTACTCTTTCTCGATTCATCTACGCGCTTGGTATCCGCCGCATCGGTCTTAGTAATGCGCGTCTTTTAGCACGCCATTATATCTCCTATACAATGTGGTTTGAGCAAATGCTCTCCGCCTGCACAATCGGATCAGATGCACGGATCACACTTAATGCTATTCCCGGTATTGGTCCTGCTATTGCAGATGATATTATTACCTTTATAGAAGAGCCTCATAATCAAAAAATTCTAACCGATTTACAAGCCTGTTTAACGATTCTAGACGAACCTATCACTTTAGATGGACCTTTAGCTGGTAAAACAGTTGTTTTTACAGGAACACTGCAAACGCTCACACGCCAAGAAGCCAAATCTCTCGCAGAACGCATGGGCGCTAAAGTTTCTGATACTGTTTCCAAAAAAACAGACCTTGTTATTTTAGGTGAAAAAGCCGGATCAAAGGCACGCAAAGCTGAACAACTTCATATTCAAACCATCGATGAAGCGCAATGGCTCTCTCTGTTTGTCCAAGAAGATGCAATGCCCCCTAACACGAACATTTAACCTATTCAAAAAAACTGAAAATTATTCGACTTACGCTTTAATATCTGCTATTCTCTTGGGCATAAAGGATGACCTTACATTTAGCAATCTTACTCGTTAAGCAGGATGAAACAATAAACATGACGACCAAGTGGATCTACAGTTTCGATAAAGGGCAGAGTGAAGGGAACGCACAAATGCGTGATCTTCTTGGCGGTAAAGGTGCCAATCTCGCTGAAATGGCGAATATTGGCTTGCCTGTGCCTCCCGGCTTCACGATTACAACGGAAGTCTGCACCGCTTTTTATGAAAATGGACGGCAATATCCTGCCGGGCTTGAAAGCCAGCTTGAGGAGGCACTTCGTAAAGTTGAAGCCCGTATGGGGTTACGCTTTGGTGACCCTAAAAACCCGCTTTTAGTATCGGTTCGTTCTGGTGCACGGGTTTCTATGCCGGGCATGATGGATACAGTGCTTAATCTCGGATTAAACGATAGCACTGTGGAAGGACTAGCCCACTCATCTGGTGATGCACGCTTTGCGTGGGATAGTTATCGCCGTTTTATTCAGATGTACGGCTCTGTTGTTTTGGGTGTACCCCATCACTATTTTGAAGATTTGCTTGAACAACATAAGCGCGATTTAAAAAAGGAAGACGACACAGCCCTCACAGCTGAAGAGTGGCAAAAGGTTGTTACAGGTTACAAACAAATTGTTGAAAAAGAAACAGGATCTGCTTTCCCTGAAAATCCAAAAGATCAACTTTGGGGAGCTATTGGTGCTGTATTTGGTTCATGGATGAATCCACGCGCCCATACTTATCGTAAGTTACATGATATTCCTGTGAGTTGGGGCACCGCTGTTAATGTGCAGTCCATGGTCTTTGGCAATAAAGGCGATGATTGTGCAACGGGTGTTTGTTTCACCAGAGACCCCTCTACAGGCGAAAACATTTTCTATGGCGAATACCTTATTAACGCGCAAGGGGAAGATGTTGTTGCTGGTATCCGTACACCACAGCCTATGGCTGAAAGCCGTTCAAAAGGCTCTCAGGTGTCTATGGAAAAAGCTATGCCTAACGCTTATAAGGAATTACTTAAAGTCCGCGAAACCCTTGAACGCCATTACCGCGATATGCAGGATATTGAGTTCACGGTTGAAGCGAACACTTTATATCTTCTTCAAACCCGATCAGGAAAACGTACTGCGGCAGCTGCTCTTCGTATTGCAGTAGACATGGCAAAAGAAGGATTGATTACGCAAGAAGAGGCTGTTATGCGCGTATCACCTACTTCGCTTGATCAACTTTTACACCCTATTCTTGATCCCTCGGCAAAATGTCAAGTTCTCACACGTGGGTTGCCTGCTTCTCCGGGAGCTGCTACGGGTATCATTGCCTTTTCTGCAGAAGATGTAGAAGATCGTGCTGCAAAAGGTGAAGATGTTATCCTTGTTCGAGTTGAAACATCCCCTGAAGACGTCCATGGTATGCATGCAGCGCGTGGTGTTTTGACAACGCGCGGAGGCATGACATCTCATGCTGCGGTTGTTGCGCGTGGGATGGGGCGTGTGTGCGTTGCTGGTGCTGGTAATATTATGATTGATTACGCTCGCCAAACCATGACGGTTGCGGGTCATACACTGATAGCGGGTGATTGGATTACGCTTGATGGCGGTACAGGTACTGTTTACAATGGTCGTGTCCCTACGATTCCACCAACACTTTCTGGTGATTTTACCACCCTTATGAGTTGGGCTGATTCTGTACGTCGTCTAGGTGTACGCGCAAACGCAGAAACACCTGATGATGCAAAAATGGCGCGGAATTTTGGCGCTGAAGGTATTGGCTTGTGTCGTACAGAGCATATGTTCTTTGGTCCTGATCGTATCGGTCATGTTCGCCAAATGATTATGGCTGATACAGATGAAAGTCGCACTAAAGCTATTAACGCTCTCCTTCCTTTCCAGCGTGAAGATTTTTCAGATTTATTCCGTATTATGGTAGGTCTTCCTGTCACTATTCGCTTGCTTGACCCCCCATTACATGAATTTCTGCCACATGGTGAAAATGAGCTGCGCGATGTCGCAAAGGCTTTAGGAAAAGATGTGGAAACCTTACGTGCGCGTCGTTCAGCTCTATCAGAAGCCAACCCTATGCTTGGTCATCGTGGGTGTCGTCTCGGTGTGAGCTATCCAGAAATTTATGACATGCAAGTGCGCGCTATTGTAGAAGCGGCGCTTGATATTTCACATGAAACCAAAAAAGCTGTTATCCCTGAAATCATGATCCCTCTCGTTGGAACACAACGTGAACTTGATCTTATACGTCAGTCTTGTGAAGAAGTTATTTCTTCGGTGCTTTCCGAACGTAAGGCCACATTAGACTATAAAATTGGGACCATGATTGAGCTACCGCGTGCGGCACTCACAGCAGATCAAATTGCTCAGAGTGCTGATTTCTTCTCGTTTGGAACCAACGACCTAACACAAACAACATTAGGTGTTTCTCGTGATGATGCGGGATCATTCCTTCCTGAATATGTCGAAAAAGGCTTACTACCACAAGATCCTTTCGTCTCTATTGATCGTGAAGGTGTTGGTGCTTTGGTACGTATGGGTGTTGAAAAAGGTCGTTCTGTCAAAAAAGATCTTAAATTAGGTATTTGCGGTGAGCACGGTGGAGATCCTCTCTCCATTTCTTTCTTTGAAGACGTAGGGTTAGATTATGTTTCTTGCTCTCCTTTTAGAGTTCCTGTCGCTCGTCTAGCAGCAGCACAAGCAACTCTTGCTGCAAAAAAGAAATAACCTACTTCCTAACCCTCTTTTATTTACGTTAATGTATATAAAAAATGACCGTTCTGTATAAGAACGGTCATTTTTTCACTAACGAGGCTATAATGACAAAAACGTTAACCCTTCATCTCATCTCAGAGGCTACTGGACAAACTCTTAATACTGTAGCGCGTGCTTGTATTACCCAATTTCCTAATACCACAATAAAACTCCGACATTGGAACCTTATTCGTACTTCTGCCCAACTTCAACGAGTCATCCATAATATTGCATCTGAACCTGGGCCTGTTATGTCCTCCTTAATGGACCCTGTCTTACAAGCAGAGCTCAAAACAGGTTGTACTCATCTAGGTATTAGACTTCTCAACGTATTAGATAATGTTTTACTTTTTCTTACTGAACAAACTGAAGAAGAGGCAACACTTCGCCCCGGTAGTCAGTATATCATGGATGAAAACTATCATCAGCGCATCGAGGCTATGCATTACGTGATCGCCCATGATGACGGACAACAAGTTAGCGGATTAGACGAAGCCGATGTTATTCTTATAGGCGTCTCACGCGTATCAAAAACGCCAACATGTTTTTATTTAGCAAACCGCGGTATAAAGGCTGCTAATGTTCCTCTCATTATGGGCATCGCTCCCCCTAAAAGCTTACTGACGACACAAAAGCCTGTCGTCGGACTCACCATTGATCCAAAACGTCTTGTTGAAATCCGACGTAGTCGTCTCTCACAACTTACCCATGGAAAACACTATTCTACAGCAGAAGACAGTTATATCAATTTTGAAAAAGTTAGAGAAGAATTACTTTGGGTACGCAAATTATGTCGAGAACATAACTGGCCTATTATCGATGTAACACACCGTTCTATTGAAGAATCTTCTACAGTTATTCTTGACCTTATCGGCCACCATTTAGAAAAACACTAAAATCAGAGTATAAGGTCAAAAACACCGTAAAATGGCTTTTTTCAATTCTTCAGTTCTTGTGCAATTCTGCACGTGTCAAATGTTGTACTCGGATAGCCTGCCCTTGCGCATTATAGTAAATAATACTCCCACCACGACGCTGAGCATAACCATCTGGACGACCATCTGGCGTCCAAAAGAGTAAACGATTAATATCCGCCTGTTCTTGTATTCTATCCCCAGGTGGACAAAAACGATATTGACTAAAATCTTTATGCGCGCGGGGAAGAGGCGGTTTTGTTGCTAATTTATGCATTTCAGCTGGATTAGGCGCCGTTGGATCTTCTTTATTTAACGGATCTCCAGCAAAAACATTTGTTGCTAATATGCAAGAGATTAAACAAGCGAGCACATAAAAACCGCTTTTTTGTAACCTTGAAACTCTATTTTTCTTGACCATATGTCTTTTACCTACTTTCAAACTCTCTCTATTCATTTTTTGGATATAACCCCTTTTACCTCTTTGAATAAAAAATGATTCCCTTCATATTTCTATTGTATACGAATAAACAAGTCATTGACAATTTTTGTTACAGATCGTTCATTTTCCCCAACAAAAACAACTTTTACACGATACCATGGTCGAAACACTTATTGCCCCCTATACAAGCGAACGTTTCGTCAAAAACAGCCGATTTCTCGCACACGCTGCTCCTGTTAAAACTATACAAGAAGCGAAAAATTTTATTACCTCTCTTTCTACAGCTAATCCAGACGCTACACACCATTGCTGGGCTTGGCAAATAGGACCGAACTCTCGCTGTCACGATGCAGGAGAACCTGCTGGCACAGCAGGTAAACCTATTCTTCAAGCAATTGTTTCTCAAAAATTAGATCGGGTTGTTCTTGTTATTTCCCGTTGGTTTGGTGGTATTAAACTTGGGGCAGGCGGGCTTATACGGGCTTATTCGGGAACAGCCATAGAATGCTTGCACCAAGCCCCCAAAGAATTACTCATAGAACGTATTGGGCTCTCTTTCCATTGTCCGTTTTCTTTAGTTAGTCTAGTACAAGCTCGCTTACCAGAATGGCAGATCAACAGCGATACCCCTGTGTTTGACACACAAGGAGCACAATTTTTTCTTACCTTACCTATAGAACGGCGTGAGGAAATTACACGTCGTATTACTGACCTTACACACGGGCAAAGCACTATTAAAATCGTCGAATCTGATGACGTAGCCTAACAAAAACTAACGTGGAATAACCCAACCATTCCCCGTAGAACTGCCCAACGTGCCAGACCCGAAGCTTCCCCAAGATCCAGAACCAAAAGGGCTAGAACTTTGGTAAGCAGAACCATAACGCGACAAATCTGCCCCTGTTACAGGATCACGCTGCACTTTAGCCAAATGATCTGGATCGTCCCCATATTGAAAATCCATTGAAGGTGCTTCTTTATAGCCAGGTGGTAGACTACGATGCCCGTGAACCACTTTCTTTTCTGTTGAAGACTGATTCGTTACAGCATTTGCTCCGCCACTCTGTGCAAATGATACCCCGTTAACAGGCACAAGACCAGAGTCAAGCGCCAACGCTCTCCCTGTCGAAAAAATACCCTCTAAACATAAGAGACACAAAGCCCCTACAAAAAAATAACGCTTCCGCACAACGATTCCCAACTCTTCCCCACAAAACCACATTTTAATTGAGTTACAAAAAGACGCTTTTTATAGTGTAAACTGATGATAAAAACAATTCAATCAAAAACGACCCCACAAGATACCACAACACAATAAATTGCATCTTGTTAAAATTCCTAAATCTCTGTCAGACTATAACATGCCTTTTTTAGTTTTTTAATAGCCAAAACAAAAAAGAAACACCCTTTACACTTTGTTTAATAAGAAAAAATTTATTAAGAAAAACCTCTTTGAATTTAGTACCTATCAAACACATTATAAAGAGGTTGCTTTTCAAATTAAAATCTTATATAGATTCGAACTGTGTTAATAATAATTTAATTAGGAGATATAAAAGTTATGAACTCGTCCCCCCCCCCCTCCCAATAATACTAACTATAAAGATCT
>JAFVHT010000065.1 GCA_017474285.1 Acetobacter sp. | reverse complement strand
TTAAGTTTCTTTTTTTTCTTTAAACGAGAGGAGTTTATCTCTGTAGTATTGGTATTGTTTCCTACGGGCTTCTATTTCGGCTGGTATACCTTCAGTAAGGCTCGTGGTAAGCGTATGAAATTGATCTAATATCTCTACTATCTTACCCTGCACCTCTAACGGTGGAAGGGGAACAGGAAAATCAGTTAACATTGAACGTCTGATAGAAGCGACAGAGCTTTGATACATTAATTTTTCAATATATGAGGGAAAAGCAGAACACATATAATAGAAGTAATATTTCGGCATTACCTTTGGTAATGTAATATGAATACGATACGCTCTCTGATGTAGTGCGTATTTTCCTTCTACATAATGAAAGACTTTGCCAACGTTCCCATCACCAGCGGTAATAATTGCCGTTTCATCAAATTCATATTCATTTTTACGTAAAGGTTTTTGTGAGCGTACATAAAAAGGATACAACCCTTCTTCTAATCCTTCATTTGCGTTACTGCTTCCTGTCCCAATCTCAGCAACCTCCCCCAACAGCTTCCACTCTACGCCGTTAGGGCAGAGGCGGGAAAGCATGTCCCTGATAACGGACGGTGTCTCTTCATCAAACGACAGCAAAACTTCTCTATAATACCTATACTGCTTCTTCCTCTCTACTAACTCCTCTACTAACGCCGTAAACTTGTCCAATACCTCTACTATCTTACCCTGTACCTCTAACGGTGGAAGGGGAATCTTGAAAAGAGAATATTTACTAATCCATAAGCGTTGGTGATCACTTAAATTGGGTATAAAAGCGAGTTTCCCCATCATGTGAAAAATATATCTTAATAAGGTAATTTCTTCATTTGCAGTAATTATTTTGATTGCTGACGATTTTACTTTAAATGGAAAATCAACCCACTTAAACGCACATGTAAAATCATCAAAAATAATAACAGGGTGTTTTTTCGATGCTAGATAAACACCATCTGTGTCATTGGTATAACCCAAAATAAACGTCTTTCCTGCTGTTAAAACAGGTGTAGAGAAAGCATCATCATAGTTGGTATTACTTACAATGTATTTACTTGGTTGCTCGTAATTTGCTAATTCATATAGCGGCTTCCACTCTACGCCGTTAGGACAAAGGCGAGCTGTCAAATCGTTAATGGTGGTCATGATGCTCCACCTATGTTAAGACCTATATCGGTAGAAGAGTTTTTAGGTCTTTTATTATAAGGGACTCTTTGGAGCATTTCTTTAAAACAGCCACAATTTCTGTTAGTCTTGTTAGACAAGCCTAACAGAAAAAGAGCTCCCCACCTTACCTGTAGAAAAAATAAAAAGAACAAGAAACAAAGAGAAAGAAACAAGAAAAAATTAAAAGTGAGGCACTGTTGCCATATTGCTTAAATCAGAAGCAATACCGTTTGAAACCCCCTGAATTTGCCGTTGTATTTGATTGTTTACATTAGATTGAGCACGGTTAATGCTGTTTTGAACCGAACGTTGTGTGTTTTGAATAACATTCGTTTTGTTCAAAATACGTTCGCGCTCTTGTTCTGCCCGCTGTGCAATATCAGATCTTACAGTTTGACCCGTCGCAGCAATACCGTTTTTAATGTTCTGAACACTTTGTTGTGCCACATTACTCACCGCCCCCATTTGTGCTTGTGCATCACGTTTCGCACAAGACGCCACACTATTACAAGGCACTTGAGCCTGTGCTATGCCAGCTAACATTGTTAAAGGCAATGCGAGGAATGTCACTTTTTTGAGAAAATACATCGGTTTTTCCATGAGTTTTCCTTTCAGATTCTGATTTTTGCTATCACGATATAGAATGAAGTTTCATTTTAACATAAAATGTGGGATTTTTGGCAAAAATATCTGTTTTTAGTCAGAACCTCTATCAGAACAAACCCTTAACAGAGGATCATGACTTTTTTGTTGTATTATTTATCGTGTTAAAACAAAAGGGTAGAGAGTGACACTCCCTACCCTCATGAATATTTTTGTAACGACAAATATAAAATTTGTCAGAATTGTTCTAACGTTTGCTGAATTGGAAAGAACGCCGTGCTTTAGCGCGACCGTATTTTTTACGTTCAACAGTACGCGAATCACGGGTAAGGAATCCAGCAGCTTTGAGAACGCCACGTAATTCCGGTTCATAACATGTCAACGCGCGGCTAATGCCATGACGAACAGCCCCCGCTTGCCCTGACAAACCACCACCTTTAACCGTGCAAATAACATCAAATTGATTGCAACGATCAGAAACAAGAAAAGGTTGAGAAATAAGCATCCGCAACACAGGACGAGCAAAATATTTCACAACAGGATGACCATTAACTTGGACTTCCCCTTTTCCAGGTTTAATCCATACACGCGCAACCGCTTCTTTACGGCGCCCTGTTGCATAAGAACGACCTAATGCATCGCGCTTAACTTCATAAACAGGGGCTTTTTGTGACGATTCTACAACTGTAACAGAGGCAACAGATTTAAGATCGGCTAAAGTGCCCGTGCGTTCTTGAATTTCAGACATGGTTTAGCCCTTCTGCGCGTGAATAACATTTTTACGATTTAAAGCCGCCACATCAAGTTTTTGCGGGTTTTGCCCAGCGTGGGGGTGTTCTGGTCCTGCATAAATATGAAGATGACGCATTTGGGCGCGTTGAAGTGGACCACGTGAAATCATACGTTCAACAGCTTTCTGCACGAGATGCCCCGGGCGATGCCCTTCACGTCTTTGGCGTACAGTACGTGTTTTAATACCACCCGGATAACCTGTATGGTAATGAAAAAGTTTTTGTTCTTCCTTACGGCCGCTCAGGGCTACTTTTTCAGCGTTGATAACAACGATATGATCACCACAATCAACATGGGGAGTAAATTGAGGTTTATGCTTACCACGCAAACGTTGGGCAATAATAACGGCGAGACGCCCTAAAGCAAGACCTTCTGCGTCAATGAGAGTCCAATTCTTTGTGACCTCCGCAGGTTTAAGCGAAAGAGTGGTTTTCATGACTGTGAAAATTCCATTATATCAGCTCATAAGCTATTGAATACTTGAAGAGTAATATACCTTATGCGATTTCTTACAGAAAGAGTCAAGCCTCTTCCTGTGGTTTCTTCCTTTAAGAAGTAAGAAGTGCATTTGTTATTATGAGGCTCTCTTACTTTCTTTTAATGGCTTTTAATCGTTTTTAATGGTTTTTACTATATTTTTATTTTATCTCCTTTTTAGAGTGCTCCCACCCCCAGAGTTTATCCAGAATCTATTTAGAATCTGTTTAGTGTCTGTATAGGGGCTGTTATAAAGTTTGTCTATAGAGTGTTTTCATGGATTCTTTAAAATCCTATTTTGATAAATCCCGTAGGCTAATAACGTTTAACAAGTTCATCTTGTTAAATTTTAAATCATGGATCATACTTCAGTTTCTAGAATGCCTAGGAACGGTCTATTTGAGGTTATGTAACTTTTGAGAAAGCATTTTCTTGTAACGCTTACGAGCATTCTTCTCGTATGCTGTATGATATGGCTAGGTACACGCCGCGCAGAACATATCATGCTTGATAGACATATTGATATTTTACGCCAATCTCTCGGGCAAGGTGTCTTTTTAACATACGATTCGGCACGTTCTGGGCTTCTTGGACGAAGTACCGTGTTTACAAACGTTATTTTCCGACGTAAAAACGACACTATTACCGTACAACAGGCAGAACTTTCACGTCCCGATTCTAATAATATGTCGGGAATTAATCATCTTTCTTTTCATAATGTACAAATCACAGGCGTTGATGGTAATCTTAAAGCAGAATTATTAACCATTGATGATTTGGTTTTGTTACCGCATGGACAAAAACAAGCGCGTACTATTCGTTTACCAAGTATTGCCCACGCCCACGCTTACGGTGTCCGTGGCTTTATTAAAGCATTACACGCCCAAATAGCAGCGGATTCTGTCACGTTAGACCATTTTAACGGGACCATTACTGACCAACTTCTTATTAAAAATATTCTTTTATCGGTCAATACAGGCACTTGGCGGCGTTTTACGATTAAAACAACCCATGCAAGCGGGTTTAACATTGCTAAATTATATTGGAGTCTTTACCACGGTATTCCTCTCTATAATGGTGTTCCTACAACGGCACAACCTGGCCAACGTGATATAGAAATGCACCAAATCGAAATTGATGGAGAAACGACAAACCAAAGTGGAACAACGCCTACACCCTCCACAACGCCCTTATTACGGATTAGTAACCTATCCTCTCATATCACGCTCACAAAAGCCCTTGAGCAAGAAACCTCTAATATTCAAGGTATTGAAATTTGGCCCATAACACCAGGTTTCCATTGGATAGCCCCTTTAAAATATGACCACCTTCACGCCTCTATCGCTTTTAATAATGCCTATAATCTCCAAACAAAACTTTTACATGTAAAAGATCTTAATATAACGGTCCCCACAATAGGGCGGATGCGCTTTCATGGTGATTTTACTCATTCCCCTATTCATTTTTCTATGAGTTCGCCTCTCGAATTTTCTACTTATTCTCCTATAAGCCCTATACTCTCTCGCATTAGCCCCGATGTGCAGATTGCTTTTCCTGATATATATGTTGTTTCAATGGCTTTCACGTATTTTGATTATGGGTTTATTACGCGGGCTCTTAAAGCTATGGCAACAGAATCACATACAACACCTCATCATTTGCTTGAAACTTTATTCCCGGGTATTTCTCTTGATCCTTTACCTATTGCTCCAAAAGAGCAAAAAGAATCTCTTGCTCAGACAACACTTACAGATATTCATACCGTTAGAGAATTGAACCTAGGTACAGAAAAAACATCTGTAGACACTTCGCATACCCCCCCCTCCGATAATGCTTTACAAAAAATAGCCGATTATTTAGCTCACCCTACTAGCAGATACCTTGTGATCAATAGTCACCCTGCACAGCCATTTTCTGTACAAAGTATTCTTTCTACGCTTTCTACAAAAAGAAATTCTTTAGGTGAGGTTTTGCCTCAAATGGCACAAAAAATCGGCTTATCTGTTACAGAGCCTTAAGTTAGAGCCTTAAGTTTTGGAAAATCTTTAGGAATTTTGAATTTTCTTGTGTACAAATCAAGTTATTATAAATTGTCAAAAATATTTAGGTGCTATAATCATCTTCAATACGAATAATGTCGTCTTCCCCTAAATACGGGCCAGATTGTACTTCTATTAAAGTTAAGGGAATACGGCCCGGGTTTTCAAGGCGATGTAATACCCCTAGCGGTAAATAAACGCTTTCATTTTCACGCACAATAATGTGTTCTGTTTCACGCGTAACAAGGGCTGTTCCCTCTACCACAACCCAATGTTCCGCACGGTGAAAATGTTTTTGTAAGGATAATTTCTGCCCGGGTTTTACAACAATACGCTTCACTTGAAAACGATCACCATGAATAAGACTTTCATAAAACCCCCACGGGCGGTAAATTTTATTATGCTGTTCTGCCTCAATATGCCCTTTTTCTATAAGCCGTGAAACCATGGTTTTAACTGCTTGCGCGCAATCACGCTGAACAACCATGACCGCATCATTGGTCACAACGACAATAATATTTTCAACGCCAATAACTGTTGTAATGCAATTTTCTGCATAAACATAACAATCACGAGCACGATCAAGAAATACCTCTCCCGTAACAACGTTACCATGGATATCTTTAGGCATCAGCTCCCACAAAGCGTCCCAATTGCCAATATCGGACCACCCAAAACGACCCAAAACAACAGCGGCTAAGCGTGTGCGTTCAGCCACAGCATAATCAATCGAAATATCTGGCGATTGCTTAAAGGGCTCTTCAGCCAAACGTTCAAAATCTATATCCCTTAAACGACAGGCTACCGCCTCTTGAACACATGTGTAAACTTTTGGCTCAAAATGTGCTATTTCTTCTAAAAGAACGCGTGCTTGTACAACAAACATGCCTGAGTTCCATAGGTTACGCTCGTCTTGTACGAGTTCTTTCGCACGATCTATCTGTGGTTTTTCAAGGAATTTCTCGACATGATAGGCACCTTCAATACCAGTAAGAGGTGCCCCACAGTGAATATATCCGTACCCTGTTTCTGGTCGTGTTGGTTTGATACCAAAGGTAACAATATGCCCCGCTAGAGCCGCTTGTATGGCAATATTAAGATCCCCTAATAAAGCCTTTTCATTTTGAATAGCGGCATCGGCAGCCATAATCCACATAACCGCATGAGGGTTTTCTTCAGCGATAAGCAAAGCGGCAGCGGTCACGGCAGGGGCAGAATTACGCCCCTCGGGTTCTAAAAGAATACGAGCACTCTGTTCTCCAATGGCGCGTAATTGTTCGGCAATAATAAAGCGATGATCAGCGCTACCAACAATAATAGGCGAGGCTGTTCCCCCTGCTATGCCACGCAAAATGGTTTCTTGTAACAACGTTTTTGAGGAAAGCAAGGGCCAAAATTGTTTAGGAAAACTTTTGCGCGAGACAGGCCATAATCTGCTCCCAGCCCCACCCGATAAAATAACAGGAATAAGAGGCGTGTTTTTATGCACCATTTGAATTTTTAGCTTAACAAAATAAAATTTTGGTGGGCGCACAAGGGTTCGAACCTTGGACCCGCTGATTAAGAGTCAGCTGCTCTACCAACTGAGCTATGCGCCCCCGTACACCAAATCTTACACTTAGTAAGAACGGTAAAAGTTTACTTTATTTTTCTACAAAAAACAAGTTTACATTTTGCCTTTACGTCTTGTTTTTCAATAAAGTAAGGAGTGCCTCTAATTGTTCAAAATTTTTATAATGAATTTTAAGAGATCCCCCTTTTTGACCATAACATGTTACAGAGACTTTTAACCCTAACTGATGACACAAATCGCGTTCTAAGGCTAGAATTTCAGAACGAGATAAAGGATTATCTTCCTTTTTTACACTCTCTTTTGCTTGACGCAGAGCTTTTTGGACGAGCACTTCTGTTTGCCTCACAGAAAGGGCTTTACTGATCACTTCCGCTGCCGCAGAAACAGGGTCAGGATGTGTGAGTAACGCCCGTGCATGCCCTGCTGAAAGCGCTCCTTTTTTTAATTGGGTTTGTACCCCAGCAGGTAAACGCAATAGGCGCAACATATTCGCAACATGGGGACGAGATTTACCAACAGCTCTTGCTAAAGCCTCTTGCGACAGATGATGATCCTCTAAAAGACGATTAAGCCCTTCAGCCTCCTCTATAGGATTAAGATCTGCTCTTTGCAAATTCTCAACCAACGCCGCTATTTTAGCATCGGATTCGGATAAATCGCGTACATAAACAGGAACAGTTTGACACTGAGCCATGACGGCCGCTCGCCAACGTCGCTCTCCTGCAATAATTTGATAGTGATCGGGTTTCTCTGGATGAGAACGCACCAAAATAGGCTGTAAGACACCATGTTCTTGAATAGACTCAACAAGTTCTTGTAACAATGTCAGCTCTATATCCTGCCGTGGTTGAAAAGGACCGGGCAGCAATGCGTCAACCGATAAAAACCGTAACCCTCCTTCCTGTAAAGTGGTTTCACCTGTAACACTTCCTGACAAAGACACAGCAGAAGAAACATCTACAGAGACATCAGATTCACCAAATAAAGCGTTAAGACCTCGTCCTAATTGTGGTCGTTGTTGTTGCCGTGATTTCTTTTTACCTGACTTTTGCTGCGTGTGAAAATGGCTTATAGAATCATTCATGCCATTTTCCTTTTTACTTCTTCTGCAAGAGCGGCATAGGCTGAAGCCCCGCTCGCTTTAGGATCGTAGAGCATAACAGGTTGACCATAACTCTGCGCTTCTGAAATACGAATATTACGAGGAATAACTGTTTCAAGCACATCATCGCGGAAAAAACTGCGTGCATCTGCCGCCACAAGTTCCGATAAATTATTACGCCTATCATACATTGTCAGAACAATGCCAGCTATATTGAGATCTGTATTCATACTCTTTTTAACACGGTTAATAGTTTTAACTAAATGCCCAAGCCCTTCAAGAGCAAAAAATTCACATTGTAAAGGCGCTAAAACACTATCAGCTGCCACAAGAGCGTTCAATGTCAACAAACCAAGACTAGGTGGACAATCAATAACAATATAATCAAATTGTTCTAATGTTGATAATAACGCTGTACGTAACCGCATTTCTCGGTGCTCAATATCTACTAGTTCTATTTCTGCCCCGACAAGATCCGTATTTGCTGCAACAATAGAAAGATTTTTTATATCCGTCGGTTGGAGAAGATCTTGTAAAGATTTTTCTTGCATTAAAAGCGCATATGCGCCTCCTTTACGGGTATCATACCCTATACCAACCCCTGTTGACGCGTTGCCTTGAGGATCAAGATCAATAAGAACAACCCTCTCTCCTCCCTCGGCAAGAGCTGCCGCTAAGTTAATAGCTGTAGTCGTTTTACCAACCCCGCCTTTTTGGTTGGCGATTGCTAAAATACGCGCTGTTTTTTTATATTGTTCAGAATGTAGCACGGCTTAAATGACTCACTCTTAAAAGTGTACCTTCAGAAGAAATCCGACTCGGGATCAACTCAAGTTCCATACGCCAATAGTGTTGCGCTTCTTTTATTTCCTCTTCAACCTGTTGCCCTTTTAAGAATAAACATGTACTCTGAGGCGTAAGAAAAGGAAAAGCCCAATCCAGCAATATTTTCAACGGCGCTAAAGCGCGTGCTGTTACAATGGGTGCTGATCGTTTATGCGTTTTTTCGTTACTTTTTTCATTCACTTTTTCTAGGCGATCACAGATTACTGTTAAGTTCGCCTCTGTTTGCCGTATGACTTCCCGCAAAAAAGCGACTTTTTTTTGATGTGATTCGATTAAAACACCCGGAATCCCTGTAACAAGACCAAGAACAACCCCCGGAAACCCTCCGCCAGAACCCATATCAATAAAACTTTCCTGCCCTTGTAAAAAAGGCGCTATTTGCAAACTGTCTAAAATATGGCGTTCCCATAATTTTTGCATATCCCCTAAAGAAACCAAATTGATATGTGTATTCCATTTTTGCAAAAGTGTGACAAATAACTCTAAACGTTCTTGCGTTTCACGTGAAACATTGATCCAATCAGGCCAATTATCAGGTAAGAGCGGCATGGGCTTGCCCTTTCCTAACATAGGCTAATACCGCCATAAGCGCTGAAGGAGTTACCCCAGGCACTCTTCTTGCCGCACTAAAATTTTCGGGTCTCGCTGCTTGCAAACGTTCACACATTTCGGCACTTAACCCACCAATAGCTGTAAAATCTAAATCTACAGGAAAACGGATTTCTGCTTCAGATTCGAGTTGACGGATTTCCCGTTTTTGACGACTTAAATATCCACTATACCGTGCTTCAAAAAGAACATGCCGCTGCGCACGCTTTGAAAATTCAAAAAACCATGGGGCTAATCGGGTTAATGAATCCTCATCAACACCACACGCAATAACATCCCATAAACTACGGCGACGCCCGTCTTGTGTCACATGAATCCCAATTTGAGCAAGTTCTTGCGGGTACCAATTTTCATTTTTACTACGTTGTTGCAAATGTTCAATATCAACCCGATCATGGGCTAATATTTGAGCCCGTTTTGTGCCAACACACCCCCACAACTCCCCAAGCTCTGTTAAACGCATATCGGCATTATCCGCCCGTAATGTTAAACGGTATTCTGCGCGTGACGTAAACATCCGATAAGGCTCACTCACACCTTGCGTCGTCAAATCGTCAACCATCACGCCTATATAAGCCTGACCCCGATCAAGATTTACAAGCTTTTGCCCCCCTGCGTGCCGTGCTGCGTTGACACCCGCTAACAAGCCTTGTGCTCCAGCCTCTTCATATCCTGTTGTACCATTGATTTGTCCCGCTAAAAATAGACCCGGGCATTGCCGCAATTCCAAACTAGAAGAAAGTTCTCGCGGATCTATATAGTCATATTCTACCGCATATCCGGGTCGAACAATAACAGCGTGCTCTAAACCAGGAATAGAGTGAATCATCGCCTCTTGCACAAAAGCCGGCAGACTTGTTGAAATACCATTAGGGTAAATAAGATCTCCCCCTTTATGTTCAGGCAAAGCTTCTGGTTCTAAGAAAATTTGATGGCTAGTCTTTTCAGCAAAGCGCATAATTTTATCTTCAATAGAAGGACAATAACGAGGTCCCCGAGAAGAGATCCCTCCGCCATAAACCGCAGAAAGATGCACATGCTCACGAATGAGAGTATGCGTCCGTTCTGTCGTTGCTGTTATTCCACACGCTAATTGCATGTTGTTAATATGCTGGGTTAAACGGCTAAACGGCTCAGGTTCATCATCGCCTTTGTCTAAAGGAAGAGAAGACCAATCAATGCTTTCTCGTAAAAGTCTTGGAGGGGTTCCTGTTTTTAAACGCCCCATACGCAGCCCTAGTTTTTTTAACCTCTGCGCTAATAAAACAGAAGGGGCTTCTCCAACCCGTCCAGCAGGCGTTGTTTCATGGCCAATATGAATAACGCCATCAAGAAAAGTACCGGTTGCTAATACAACAGCCCCTGCTCGCCAATGCCGACCATCTTCTGTACAAATCCCTTGAACATGACCATCAGGCACACAAAGCACATCAGCAACAGCTCCCTCTACAATATCAAGCCCTGTATATTCAGCTAACAAGTTTTGAATCGCCTTGGCATATAAAGAACGATCGGCTTGTGCGCGTGGTCCTTGAACGGCAGGTCCTTTTGAACGATTTAAGAGCTTAAAATGAATACCCGCCTCATCGGCAGCACGTGCCATAAGACCATCAAGCGCATCAATTTCACGTACAAGATGCCCTTTTCCAACGCCCCCAATAGCGGGATTACAAGACATAGCCCCTATCATTTCTTTACGATGGGTTAATAAGAGTGTTTTGGCACCACACCGCGCGGCTGCGGCAGCCGCTTCACACCCGGCATGACCACCACCAACCACAACCACATCATAAACACCATGTGTTCCCATTTTTTATTTATTTTCCTATACAAAATTGACTAAATATAACATCTAAAAGATCTTCTACGCCGACATGCCCTGTCAATCTTCCTAATGCCTGCATAGCTAAACGTAACTCTTCGGCGCGTAATTCGGGTAAAGCTTGATGAAGAGAGCGCTCTAAACAGGAACAAGCCTCTCTCACACCCGCTTCATGTCTCGCACGTGTTAATAAAGGTGCGCCTATCGTCGATTCTGTTAATGCTCGCGCACGTTGTTCTAACACCTCATATAAACGAGAAAGACCCTCACCCGTTAATACACTAATAGGTAACACTTCATACCCTGCATAATGCGTGGGTACCGCTTCTTTATCTATTTTATTACCTATTAAAATAGCGTTTGGAAATATTTCTTCTGGCAAACTCTCTGCTGAACATAGTTGAATCACACAATCCGCTTGTTCCACGTGAAACAAAGCACGTCGTACACCTTCTGCCTCAATCAAATCTTCTGTTTCTCGCAAGCCAGCCGTATCTATAAAAGTAATACGTACTCCTGCTAACGTGCTTACTATTTCTAACGCATCGCGTGTTGTTCCTGCCTGTGAAGAAACAATGGCAGCCTCTCTTTGCACTAACCAATTCATTAGACTTGATTTTCCAACATTAGGCGGACCAGTAATCACAAATGTCATACCACGCCGAATCCTTTCCCCTTTACAACCTTCTTGTATATGGTGACGCATTTCAGTAATAAGCGCTTCACTCTCATTGTTAATTTTTTCAGCAACATGAGACGGCAATTCTTCATCAGGAAAATCAATAAGCGCTTCTTGCCATGCTAATAAGGCTTTAAGGCTCTCTGCCCATTGTTGATAAATACGGCTTAATGCCCCTTTGCTTTGGGCTAAAGCTTGTTTACGTTGGCTTTCTGTTTCAGCGGCAATAAGGTCAGCAATGCCTTCTGCTTCAATGAGATCTATTCGTCCATTTTGAAAGGCACGCCGCGTAAATTCTCCTGCTTCTGCTGGACGTGCTCCTAAATGAACTAAAACCTCCGATATTGCCTCAATCACAGCTGGACCCGCGTGTAAATGAAGTTCAAATCCATCTTCACCTGTATAACTTTGAGGACCTGGAAACCATAAAACAAGCGCTTCATCTAAAAGAGTTTCTGGCTCTTGCACACGAGCATTACGCCAAAGTTTTCGGAGTACAGCACGCCGTGGTTCTGGTAAACGACCGCATAAATGTGTTAGTATTTGTGCGCTTTCTAAACCGCTAACACGCATAACTGCAATAGCCGCTCGCTCTATACCACTAGAGAGGGCAAAAATTGTCTCTTCTCCCTGATAACCCATAACATGTTATCCTTTATCTTGGGTTTTCGTGAGAACGCTATTTTTATTTTTTAGGAACATATCTTCTTTTACACAAACTAACACAATTCTACTATAAAACAATTTTTGGAGTTTTTACTCATGCCCCAACTTTCTTTACATTCTCCTTTAGGAGAACTGACTCTCTCAGAAGAAAACGGTGCTCTTGTTGCCCTTGATTGGGGATGGGGACGTGATCAAACAAAAACACCCCTCCTTTGTCAAGCCAAAGAGTGGTTAGACCAATGGTTTGATACCCCTCTCAATGCTAGTGAGTTTCCTTTACTTTTAGCCCCTTTTGGAACACCCTATCAAAAACGTGTTTGGAACGCTCTTTGCACAATTCCTGTAGGGCAAACAGTAACTTACACTGATCTTGCACAACAATGTGGCGGTAACGCACGCTCTATTGGGCAAGCCGTTGCACGCAATCCCATTCCTATTATTATCCCTTGTCACCGTGTTGTCGCTCAACATGGATTAGGAGGCTATTCTAGCGATGGTGGTATTGATGATAAAATATGGCTACTAACTTTTGAGGGTGCTTTACCAGACAACGTATAGATTTTATTTTGGCTTTATTGTCTAAAACGATTCCTCTGACCCCTATTTAGAACCTTTTCCTCTCTTTAACCTTTAATGATTTTGGTTAGGGCCTAAAACACATTTGTGTTACTGGATCAAAAACAAGACCTGTACTACACGCAATAGGTAAGGACGTATTGGAATCAACATTAGAGGAAGAAGAAGGTTTACCCACATACCCGTAAGACGGGTAACCATATCCTGCCATTCCTGATGCCATCATACCTCGCGGTTGCATATAAGGCTCTCTGTACATTCTTGCTTCCTGAGAAAAAACAGAAGCATTAGAATATAGACTTTCGCCAGAAGGTTTCATACCAGGAACTGGTCCTCCGCCAGACCTTTCATTGTTTTCGGCAGTCATTCCTAAAGCTTCACCGTACATAAAAGGTGCAGTCCAGCCCCAGCCCCAACCAGCCCAATAGGGGCTCATCATATACCGTCCTAAAGTACCATATCCCCAACCATAATAAGGATACCTGCCGCCATAGCCTCCTGACCCCCATCGTCCCATTCCAGGATAAAACGTAGCATTAGGAGCAAAACCGCCACTATAACCCCCAATACCCCCACTTCCAGCAGGGCCAAAACCACCGCTAAAACCAGCAATACCATAAGGGGGGCGCATATTTGGATAAAAACCAGGACCAAATCCACCTGGTCGATTCATTGCTCCAGGACCAAGTCCACCCGGATTCATATTTCCAGGCCCTATACCAGGGTTCATGCTCTCAGGACCAAGTCCACCCGGATTCATATTTCCAGGCCCTATACCAGGGTTCATGCTCTCAGGACCCATACTTCCCGGACCAAATCCACCTGGTGCTGCACCGGGATTCATACTCCCATTTGGAATAACAGGACCAGGACCATCTTGCCCAATACTGGAACCCATTCCTTCTGGAATCATAGGTGGAGGATTATTCATATTAAAACTACCATTACTTCCCGGAATAGTGCTAAGACTACCTCCCGAAAAAGCCTGCGCTTTTTCTAAAAAAGCAATAGAGGCTGCATTTGCTAAAAATAAAAGACTTACTATTGATAAAACACGTATTTTTAATACCATAGCTCATCCCTCCTCCTTATAGTGGGACTTGTTAAGTATATCCCTTTTTATCAAAATATGAATATTTTTTCACTAAATTTAAATAAATATAAATCAATGATTAAAAAAACTGATGCGCTGGGCAGGACTTGAACCCACGACCAGACCGTTATGAGCGGCCCGCTCTAACCAACTGAGCTACCAGCGCATTATATAAAACTATGGTCGGAGTGAGAGGATTCGAACCTCCGGCCCCTGCGTCCCGAACACAGTGCTCTACCAGGCTGAGCTACACTCCGAAAGAATTTATAGTTTGCCCTATCTTATAAGACAAGAGTAGAAATGTCATTTTTTTTCTATAGCCTATCTTGTAAAAATTTTTCTAAAAAGGTTGTACAACGACCATAATAACAATAATAATCATAAGAACAGTCGGAATCTCGTTAACAACCCTATAGAACTTTTCAGAATGTTTATTACAATCGCGTGCAAATCCACGTAACCACAACCCACAATAACCATGAAAAACCACTAAAAGCACAGCGGCTAAAAGTTTAGTATGCCACCACCATGCATAGCGGTCGAATAATCCTGGCACCAATCCGAGAGCTATACCCGTTAAAACACTCGCTACCAAGGCTGGCGCCATAATATAATAATAGAGGCGACGTTCCATAAGTTTAAATCGGTTACTTTCCCCAGATTGAGGTTGAACTTGGCAATGGTAAACAAAAAGCCTCGGTAAATAAAAAAGCCCCGCCATCCAGGCTATGACAGAAATAACATGAAACGCGAGTAACCAGCGCACATAGGGCAAAAAAGCTTCGACAACCATAAAAGACTTCCTTTTTACTTTTTTACCATTTTTGCGACTAATTTAGAAAAATCTGATAATTTTTCAACCCGAAAAAGTTTTTGCCATTGAGGTATAGGTTTATTCGCCTGACGAAATAAAGCACATGTCATACCCGCATCAATTGCGGCTTTTGCTCCTAAATCACTATCTTCCAAAACAAGACAATGGCTTGGATCTACACCTTGTACTGCTGCCGCATGAAGATAAACATCAGGTTTCGGTTTTGGCGTACGCATATCGCGTGCAGAATGGATTCTCCCCGTAAAATAATGCTCTAATCCTGTTAAGGTTAACTTAACTCTTAATTCATCTTGTGAAGAATTAGAAGCAACGTGCATAGGCACACCCAAAGCTTGTATTGCCTCAAGCATAGCCTCAACACCTACCATTGGTTTGACACCTTTTTTCATAGCCTCAATAAAACGCGCTTGCATATTCTTAACCCAATGGGGTCCAAGTGTAACACCTGAATGACGCTCAATTTTTTGTTGTATCATCGGTAATGCCATACCTGAAAATGTTAGTACCGCATCTTCATCAGCAACAGGCATTCCTACTTCTCGCGCATCTTGAGCACATAAAAGACAACATGCTTCTTCGCTATCAACTAAAACACCATCACAATCAAAAATAACAGCTTCAATAGGAGCAGAATACATCACAAACTCTTATAAATTGTTTCTGAGGGTATGAACTAAATACTCAACATGTTCTACAGGTGTTTCTGGTAATATACCATGACCAAGATTAAAGATATGGGGCATACCCTGACCAGCTGCACAAATCGCTAAAATCTCAGTTTTTAGGGCTTCCCCACCCGCCAACAAAGCGACAGGGTCAAGATTTCCTTGTATCCCTATTCCTTTTGGTAATAAAGAACGGACTTTCGTAATATCAAAACCCGTATCAAGAGCAACGACATCAACCCTCGTTTGATAGGCATAATCTGCAACCATAACGCCACATAAACGCGGGAACCCTATCACACGAACAGAAGGATGTTGTGCTTTAAGTGCAGCAACAATTTGACGTGTGGGTTCAATACTATAGCGCCGAAATTGTGAGGGAGGTAAAAGCCCTGCCCATGTATCAAATAAAACAACGGCTTCGGCGCCTGCTTGTACTTGAGCACAAAGATACTCAGCTGTTGTTTGGGTTAGTAATGCTATAAGACGATCAAAGAGCATAGGTTCAGAGAATGCCATACATCGTGTTTTAGCAAATTCTTTTGAACCGCCACCTTCTACCATATAACACGCAACCGTAAAAGGAGAACCTGCAAACCCTAAAAGGGTCGTACTCCTTGCTGTAGCTTTTCCAAGATCGTTTGGTCCGTCTAAAATATAGCGTAAACGCGAGATCGTTTCTATAATAGGCGCTGTTTTTTCAGGAATTTTCTCCGGCGTAAGATCCTCAAGATTACGTTGAGTACGTATAGCTTCTAAAACAGGTCCTTTTCCAGCTACAAAATCAAGAGATTGCCCCATAGCCCAAGGCAGAATAAGAATATCGGAAAAAAGAATGGCGCCATCCATACCAAAACGACGTATAGGCTGAAGAGTAAGTTCTGTTGCAAGATCTGGTGTTAAACACCGGGTCATAAAATCTGCTTCAGCACGAATAGCACGAAATTCCGGTAAAAAACGCCCTGCTTGTCGCATCAACCATAAAGGTGGCGGATAGAGGCTTTCACCATTAAGTGTTCTTAATAAGCGTTTTTGAGAAGAAGATATGAAAGATTGCGTTGTCATAGTCAAAGTTCTGCATATTTTTAGAGATTTGTCTATGTTTCATCTTAATTGAGAAAAAATAATAAAGAATGAAATTATAAATATATATTGTAAGTGTAAAAGGGGATTGTTTTTGTAAATAGGGTACTGTGAATTACGGGGTACCCAATTTTTCAAAAATGTACCCCATTTTTTCCACAGCATGGAATAGGTAAAAACGCCTTAAAAATTCCTAAAATATTTGTATTATACACAATGTTCTAAAAATAAGGCTGTGTACAACACACATGTGTATAATTTTTGAGAGTTATTCTCGGTACTCATTACGATAAGGTTTATTTTTTGTACAATCCCCATGTACCCCACAGGTACCACAACTATATCACATCTATTCCCCTAAATTATCCACAACTTTATTTGATCAAAATTTATCATAAATTCATCAATAAAGAGGAATTTGCTCGATGTCTTTATTCAACTTTCATCTGGATTCGTTGGCGAGTTATCCATTACGGCTGATTTTGGCGAGCGAATCTTTGGCACGAAAACGTCTTTTAGAAAACGCTGGGATTTTTTTTGAAACATGTCCCTCTCATTGTGACGAAACTTCTCTAAAACAAAAAGCTCTTCAAGAGGGACTTTCTGTACGAGAAACAGCTTTACGCCTTGCCCAAACAAAAGCCTTATCTGTTTCTGAAAAAATTGCAGGTGAGGGTTCTGTGATTATCGGGGCTGATCAAATTTTATCTTGTCAGGGGCAGTGGTATGACAAACCTGTGAATAGAGAACAAGCCTATCAGCAAATTATCGCTCTTCGTGGAAAAACCCATGTATTACATACGGCTGTTGTGCTTGTTTATAAAAAAGACGTTATTTGGCAGCATGTGGAAGAACCTTATTTACATATGCGTTTTGTTACAGAAGAGTTTATAACCCAATATTTAGCCGATGAAGGAGATGCTTGTTTAGCCAGTGTTGGCGCGTATCGGTTGGAAGGAAGAGGGATTCAATTATTTGAGTGTATTAAAGGCGATAGTTTTTCTATTCAAGGTTTGCCTCTTTTACCGCTCCTGTCGGCTTTGCGTGAGATAAAAATATTACAAACGTAAAAATAGTGTAAAAAACCATTGCAAAAAGGGGTAAAGTTTGGGTATAAGGAAGAAAAAGAAAACGCTTACGCAGAATTTGCTTTTTTAGGTAAGATTCTCTTACGAGGCTTTATAAAATAAGCCCAATGTAGGCGTTCAGTTTTTGGGGCCATAGCTCAGTTGGGAGAGCGTCTGAATGGCATTCAGAAGGTCGTCGGTTCGATCCCGATTGGCTCCACCATTTGGTGAAGAGACAAAACTTGACAAAGTTCATTCCTCCTTCCATTGAAAACTTTATTGATGATTCCTTTGATAAAGCCATTGAAGAGTGGCGTGAAATTGGTTTAGTAGACATTAAACACGCAATGTGTGTTTTACGTGAGGTAGATTTTAATCTAAAAAGCTTTTGTTCAAAGCTTAGAAAAAAAGCAGAAGGATCATCATCCAAAAAACTTAAAGATTTTGTTGAAAACCAATGTTCTTCGATTGAAGAAAAAATAGAAAATAATCTAAAACTCCTTCACAAGAGTTTTGAAGAACGAGAAAAAGCTTTAGGCTATTGTCATATTGCGTTTATTGGGCGTAGTAAAGCAGGCAAAAGTACATTATGGTCTATTATGACTGGCACGGGTTTTGAGGGTGTTGGTGTTGGTTGTCAAAATACAACACGTGAAAATCGTGAATATAAATGTAAAAATATTTATCTTATCGATACACCGGGTGTACAAACACCGGATGGTGAAGGGCTAGAAGAAATTGCTAAAGAAGTTATCGATAAAACAGATTTAATCTGTTTCGTGATGACAAATAACAATCAACAAAAATCGGAGTTTCGCTTTTTACAGTCTTTGCGTGAAAGAGAAAAGTCCTTTTTGATTCTACTCAATGTTAAAGAAGATTTAAATAATGATACGCGAAAAGGACGTTTTCTTAAAAACCCTAATAAATTATTTTCTGTAGAAGATAAAAATGCGTTAGGTGGTCATATCGAGAGAATTCGCCGTTATGCTGAAGAGTTTTATGGGTCTTCAAACTTTCCGATTATTCCGGTACAGCTTTTTGCAGCGCAATTGGCTGTAAGAAAGCCTCCAAGCCCAGACTCTCGATCTTTATGGTTAGCAAGTAGATTTTCTAATTTTCTTGATGGGATTAAAAAGGAGTTATTAAACGACGGGGCTACATTGCGCTGTACTCAAAAAAACATAGGCGGATTAGTCTCCCAAATTACTGATCTTCGTAATGATTTGAAAACCGAGGTTAAAAAGTATCAGGACTTTTTTAAAACAACGGAGAGATTATTGGAAGAAGCTGTTGAAAAGGCGGAAAAAGCTAGAGAATATACTTTACAGTTTTTAGAAACAAAATTAAAAGACATTCAACTTGGTCACAAAGTAAATGGATTTGCAGAAAGACACTACGACTGCTCAGGTAATACAATAACTGAGGCTTGGCGTGATGTTGTAAAACTTTCCGGTGAAGACATGCAGAGAGTCTTTAAAGAAGCTAGAGAAAGTTTTTCGCAGCGTCTAAAAGAAATCGTAGAGGATTTAAAAACGGAGTTCGTTTTAGAAAGTCGATATGCTTCATTTTCTAATTCTTCTAAATTTGAGGATTTTGATCTAACATCTTGGAGGTGGTTTGAAAATATAACGAAAAGTCTTTTGATAGCCGTGGCTCTTGGATCACTTGGTTTAGTAGGTGGTTTAGTAGGTGGTGTTTTTTCTCTCTTTAGTTTCTCTAAGAGTATAAGGTGAAAAAATTAAAAAAGCTATTTCTAAACTAAAAGAACAACTTAAAGAAAATTGTGTTCAGTTTGATAAAGATGTTTCAAAAAATAAGAAACTTTTTAGCGAGGACTCTCAAAAACCAATAGATCTTTTAAAAAATATTTTAAGTGAGTGTAAAGAATCTTCTCGTTTTTTTGATAATGCATTAACTGAAGAAATTGATTTTTTATCTTCTAAAATTTCTTTTTTGAACAAATATTTTGGTGCCCGTATTCTCGCTTTTGCAAATGGGCATCTATCGGAATCATCGGTGTCCGAGTGGATCCCATTTATTCTCCACGTGAAGAATAATGATAAAGAAATCAAAATATATCTTCAAAGATTACCTATTTATTCCTTGCCAGCTTTAGAACATCTTAAATCTATTCTTCAAAAAAATGTAGTAGTTATGAAAAAAAAAAGTAAGGAGTTAATAGTATGAGTATTACAGCCGCTGTTTATGGTAAAAAGCTTGAAGAAATTCGTGATCGTCTAAAAAAGCTATCAACATCTTTAGAGACAGACGATAAACAAGCTTTTATTCAGCTAGAAAAAGATTTAGAAGATCTTTCTC
Source organism: Acetobacter sp. (assembly GCA_017474285.1). GTDB lineage: Bacteria > Pseudomonadota > Alphaproteobacteria > Acetobacterales > Acetobacteraceae > Acetobacter. The sequence goes on along the minus strand of JAFVHT010000065.1, from coordinate 68,703 downwards.
AACGAGAATATTTAACAATTGCTTTTATTGGAGAATATAGCGCAGGGAAATCTACGCTTATTTCTGCGCTTACGGGGCGACGCGATCTCAAAATTTCTGCTGATATTGCGACAGATGAATGCCGTGAATATGAGTGGAACGGTATTAGGCTTATTGATACACCCGGTTTAGGTACAGAACGGCAAGACCACGACGAACGCACTTATGAGGCTATAAAAAAAGCTGATTTATTGGTGTATTGCCTAACCTATAGTCTATTTGACACGTTGACGTTAGAAAATTTCAAAAAACTTGCCTTTGAACAAAATTATCAAACAAAAATGATGCTTCTCGTGAATAAAATGTCGGCAGAAGCAGGGGATGTTGAAGAACGTATTGGCTATTATACAGAATCGTTGAAAAAATCCCTAGAACCTGATGATTTAAGCCAGTTTCCTCTTGTCTTTTGTGATGCACGTGATCAGCTTGAGGGAGAAGATGAACAGTTTGAAGAACTCAAAAAACTCAGCCGGTTTGAATTTTTAACGCAAGAACTTAATAAATTCGTTGAAGAAAGGAATATAACAGCTCGGCTACAAACGCCGTTAGACTTAATTGTAAAATACCTCAATAACATCATAGATAAGAGTTCAGATGATTTGAAAAATGATGGAGAAAAGTTTGTTTTAAAGAAATTAGAGGAAACAGTGGGAGAATCTGAAAGTCATTTAAGAGATAAACTTCGAGGAAAAGTAGTAGATTTTAGAAATAAGATTATAGCCGAAGCTGAGGCTTTAGTGGATAAATTTGATGAGGACGATAAGAATGATGAAATAAAGGATAAAATAGAGAAGGGGATTAAAGAAATAGAACAAAATATTAAGGACGATGCTGAAAAATTAAACAATACCTTTCAAAAGGATATTCAGGAGGCAGTTGAGGCTCTGAATAAGGAACTTGAGAAACAACTAAATGCTCCTCTAGTAAAACGTTTGATAGACCTTGAAAAGGTTTCTATTGACGACGTAGAGATACCAGATGGAGCAGGGGGTTTTTTTCGAGATCTAGAGAAGCTAAAGAAAGTTTTCGGGCCTCTGACAGAGCTTATTGATAGTTCTCGTTTGGTTGATTTCCTTTCCAAAAAACTTCCATTCCTTAAAAGTGTTGTTAACTTTGATAAGGCTATCCCAGTAATAGGAACAGTAGGTTCTGTTATTATTGGTGAGTTTGCAGAGAGATTAGAAGTCAAGAAAGGTGCGGATATTAGGAGAGTAAAAAGAGACATTGTAAATCAATTAACGAATGTGGCAAAGAAAGCAGAAAAAGAATCGGAGAAAGCGACGTCTCAAGCATTAAAAGAAATCTATCAACAGGTAGAAGATATCATATTCAAAATGAGGAAATCTTACGAAGACAGGTGCGAAGCTTGCGATGAGACAAAACGTCAGGCAATCGCGTTACGCGATGAGTGTAAAGTCTTGAGTAAAAGTCTTTAAGTAGAGAATATTAGGAAAAAGAGATTTTTTAAAGAGAAAAAATTATTCTCTATAACGCGGATGAGCAAGCTCTCTGACAACGCCGTGGAGGGTGCGGAGTTCTTGTTCTGTTACGTTGCTGCGTGCAAAAAAATGCCGTAAATTACGAATCATGCCCGGTCGTTTTTCGGTGTTACGTAAAAAACCGCAGGCGTCGAGTTCACGAATAAGGTGAGTCATAAAATTATCAAGCTCACCTTTGGTCGCAATATGGGTTTCGTGGGTTACAAAGTGGCGTGGGGGCATAGACTCGCCAGCTATCCACCATTCATATGCCATAATCATGACTGCTTGTGCTAAATTTAGGGAAAGAAAGGCCGGGTTAAGCGGGTAACGAATAAGGGCATCAGCACGCGCCATGTCTTCATTATCAAGCCCTGTGCGTTCAGGTCCAAAGAGAAGCCCGACTTTTAAGCCTTGTTGGGTGGCAATACGTAATTCGGCTGCTGCGCCGCGAGCTGTCATAACGGTTTTAATCATATGACGGGGGCGGGGGCACGTAGCATAAACATGGTGTAAATCGGCAATTGCGTCATCAACACTCGGGTGTACGGTGACGGCTTCTAAAATACGATCGGCGCCAGAAGCCACACGCCAAGCACGGCTTTGGGGCCAGCCATCGCGCGGGTTTACAAGCCGTAAATGAAATAAGCCGCCATTCGCCATCGCGCGGGCTGTTGTGCCAATATTTTCTGCCATTTGAGGGCGTACTAAAATAATAACGGGAGTGTTGCCCAAAGGTTCTAACGGTGCGCCAGTGTCTCGTTTGGTCATGCACGCCTCCACGTTGTACCTGTGGGGGTATCTTCTAAAAGAATACCCATAGTGTGAAGTTGATCACGTAAAGCATCGGCACGGGCAAAGTCACGCTTTTTACGGGCTTCTAATCGTTCCGTAATAAGGGCGTTAATAATTTCGGTGTTTTCATGAGAAACCATACCGCAAAACCACTTCTGCGGGCTGGTTTGTAAAAGCCCCATAAGCCCTGCGCCATAATGAAGGGCTAATCCAGCTTGGTGGTCTCCTTTAAGGGCTTGGTTTGCCAATTTATGGAGTTCTGTAAGTACTTCTGGTGTGTTAAGGTCATGACAAAGGGCGTTAAGAACATTTAAGGGTATTTTTGCGGTTGTAAGAGATTTTTTTGTTTCTGTAGGGGAAGATGATATACCCGCTGCCTCTAGGGCGCGGTAAAATCGGTCTAAAGTACGACGGGCTTCTTGCAAATGGTCGTGGGTGTAATTAAGAGTAGAACGGTAATGGGTGCTTAACAGCAACAACCGTAAAGCTTCTGGTGGGGCTTGAGCGAGGACATCACGAATCGTGAGAAAATTGCCTAAAGATTTAGACATTTTCTCCCCATTAACGAGAAGAAGGGCGTTGTGTATCCAAAAATTGGCAAAGTGGCTGCAGGGAAAGCAGCATAAACTTTGGGCACGTTCGTTTTCATGATGAGGAAACATGAGATCTGAACCACCACCATGAATATCAAAATTTTCTCCTAAGTAACGATAAGACATAGCTGAGCATTCAATATGCCATCCTGGGCGACCTCTTCCCCAAGGGCTATCCCATCCTATTTGGTCTGGGGCGGAGGGTTTCCAAAGTACAAAATCTCCCGGGGATTTTTTGTAAGGGGCAATTTCGACACGCGCGCCAGCTTCAAGCTCATCAAGGTTGCGCCCTGATAAAGCGCCATACGAGGGAAAGGACTCAACAGAAAATAAAACATGCCCATCGGCAACATAGGCATGTCCGTTATCCAGTAATCGAATAATCATTGCCTGCATTTCGGCAATGTGATCGGTGGCACGGGGTTCAATATCTGGGGGTAAAACGCCAACAGCGTCTAAATCAGCATGGAAATCAGCTGTTGTGCGGCGTGTTAACGCGGAAATATCTTCTTTCTGCGCTTGGGCACGGGTAATAATTTTGTCATCAACATCGGTAATATTACGGACAAAAGTAACGCGTGGATATAAATGGCGTAATAGACGTACAAGAACATCAGCCGTAATCATGGCACGCAAATTACCAATATGGGCGAGATCGTATACTGTTGGACCGCAGTAATAGACTTTTACATGTGTTGGATCAAGGGGCGTAAACGGTATTGTAGAACGGCGTTGGCTATCGTGGAGTAATAAAGAAGGAGTAGAGTCGTGCATGGGGTTAGAAGTGTTAAAAGTTGTTATTATAAAAGCTATATTTTACACTATTTTGTTGTATTTCTGTATTCCTAATAAAATATGATTTTCTGGAAACAGGGCTTAAAGTACCGTTATTGCGTTTTACTAGGTAAAATCTTCTTGTAACTCCGTAAGTTTTCAGCCTTGAAATAGAATAAACTGTTCAAAAAAAGTCCTTTTAGGAGTTGTAATTTTTTTGTTTTTGTGCGAAAAGAAAATGACAGAACGCGTTGCGATGAGAAAGTCTCTTTCTTGGGGGATCTTTCGGATTCCCTATGAGGAACATGCTTAAGAGAATGCCCTTATAGCTCAGTGGTAGAGCAACCGCCTTGTAAGCGGTAGGTCGTGGGTTCAAATCCTACTGAGGGCACCATTTATTTTCTAAAATTTTTATTTTTTATTATGAAACTCTGTTAGACGCCTTGTGTGCGTGTAATCGTGTGGTTATGGCGCGTCTTTCTTTAAGGTAATGCCTGCAAGGTAGAGGCTCCCACAAATTAACACGCGTGCTGATGGGCTTGGGTATTGTTCTGTTATTTTCTGTAAGGCTTGTGTCAGGGTTGGTCCAATTTTGGCTTTGCCGTTGCTGGCTTTCACAACGTCTTCGACAGGAAGCGCTAAATATTGATCGGGTTCACGAATCGCCCAAAGGCTTGTGGCGTAGGGTATGAGAGGCTCCAGAAATTTTGAAGCATTTTTGCTTTGTTTCATCCCAACGATAAGGTGAAGCGGTCGATCGTTCCATAAAGCGAGGGCTTGTGCAAGCGCAACGCCTGCTCCTGGGTTATGTCCACCATCAAGCCATAATTCCCATGAAGGGGGAAGTCTATGAGCAAGTGTACCCGTCAAATGTTGCATACGGGCAGCCCAAGACACATGGCGTATACCTTCCCATGCCGTTGTGGGAATTTGTAAGCCCGTATGTAAAGCCATTTGGCGCATAGTGGCTACGGCTAAACCCGTATTATCGATTTGCCAAGGTCCTAAAAGGGCAGGAGAAGGAAGTGTGAGTGACCCTATAGAATCAGTAAAAAGCATGTCGTTTGCGGAGGGAATTAAAGTCCAGTCACGTCCACGACAAAAAAGTGGGGTTTTTGTTTTTTGTGCTTTATCTCGTAAAACAGCCATAACAAGATCAGGTTGAAAACCTGTTACGGCAGGTGCATGAGGCTTAAAAATACCAGCTTTTTCAGTAGCAATCGCGTCTAAAGTATTGCCTAAAAAAGCCTCGTGGTCATGCGAAATAGAGGTAATGGCACAGGCAGCAGGGTGTTGAATAACATTAGTTGCGTCATAACGACCACCAAGCCCGACTTCAATAATGGCAAGGTCTGCGGGGGTATTGGCAAATAATAAAAAACCCGCTGCTGTTAACACTTCAAAAACAGTAATGGGTGCCCCTGCGTTAATGCGTTCAATCTCTTCTAAAGCAGTAATGAGATCTGTTTCACTGACAAGCTGCCCTGCAATGCGAAAACGTTCTGTAACTGTTATGAGGTGAGGCGAGCTCATCACATGAACGCGCCAGCCTGCGGATTCACCAATGGCGCGAAGCGTGGCACAAGTGCTTCCTTTGCCGTTGGTTCCCGCAACATGAATAACGGGTGGAAGTTTGTTTTCAGGATGCCCGAGTCGGGAAAGAAGGTTGGTAATGCGCCCTAATGAGAGATCAATAAGTTTTGGATAAAGGGTGTTAATACGTTCAAGAATTTCTCCCGTTTTCCCCGTAAATTCTGATATAGGAAAAGAGGGGGGTTCAGAAATACTTGGAAGAGGTTTTGTGGGGTAAGTACAAGTCGGTGGTGTCAAAAGAGACCGTGACATGTTAATCTCTGAAGAGAATCAGTTAGTGGGCTTCTTGTGTAGGTTGTTGCGCGATTTCTTGAGTTTCTTTTTCAGGATCGGTTTGAACGTGTTGTAAAGGATCAACAGGTGTACGCATTAATAAGCCAATAACTTGTGCGAGTACTCGTGGTATGTCTTCACGGTGAACAACCATATCAAGCATGCCATGTTCCATAAGATATTCCGAGCGTTGAAAGCCTTCGGGAAGTGTTTCGCGTACAGTATCTTGAATAACACGTGGACCCGCAAAACCAATAAGGGCATTCGGCTCACCGATTTGGATATCGCCTAACATAGCAAATGAGGCTGTAACCCCTCCTGTTGTCGGGTCTGTTAAAACAACGATATAGGGCAAATGAGCATCGCGGAGCATTTGGACAGCAATGGTTGTGCGTGGCATTTGCATGAGGCTAATAAGCCCTTCTTGCATACGAGCCCCACCTGAAGCGGTAAACATAATGAGGGGACATTTTTGCTTAATAGCAAGTTCAACAGCCGTGATAAAAGCTTCACCAAAAGCAGCCCCCATAGTGCCAGCAAGAAATTCAAAAACCATAACGCCAACAACGGCAGGATGATGTCCAATAGTTCCTTGTGCAACGAGAAGTGATTCGTCAGTTTGGCTTGCTTTATGGGCAGATTTAAGACGTTCCGTGTATTTTTTTTGATCACGAAACCCTAATGGGTCAACAGGTGCCGCTGGGAGTGTTGCAAGAGTATACTCTCCGTTATCAAAGGTCCATTTCAAGCGATCATGTGCCGAAACGTGCATGTGGTGCCCACAATAAGGGCAAACATTGAGCGTTTTAGCCAATTTTTTAGTGAGGATCATTTGACTACACGAATCGCACGTAGCCCACAGATTTTCAGGCACTTCACGTTGGAATAGGTTACGAATTTTTGGACGCACACAGTCTATCAACCAGTTCATCTAAATTCCTTTTCGTAGAGGAAAAAGGTTACATTGAATATAAGAATATTAAATTGAGTATAAATCAAATAAAAACATTAAAGATGAGATTCTATCCATGCTCGAAGTTGACTTTTTGGCAAAGCTCCTGCTTTTGTTTCAAGTACTATACCATTTTTAACAAGCATTAAAGTTGGAATGCTTCGTACACCATAACGGCTAGGTGTTAAAGGGTTTTCATCAATATTGATTTTCGCAACAATCAACCGACCTGTAAAATCTTTGGCGATTTCGTCCAGAGCAGGAGCAATCATTCTGCAAGGACCGCACCATTCTGCCCAAAAATCAACAAGGACTAAGCCTGAGGCGTTTAGTACATCTTGGGCAAAACTCTCATCGCTAACGGTTTGTGTATGGTGGCTCATAGGAAGTACCTTTTTCGTTTGTTATGTCGATAATCCGAGAATATAGTTAGAAGAATAAAGTCTATCTGTTTTTAACAAAATTGAAAATAGCCTAACGATTCTTAGTCAGAGGGAGAATCTGTTACCGGTAGAGAATAAGTGTCTATAAAGTGTTTTAGACAATATCTCATCGGGCAATATATCAGCACGCGGTTCATCAACCCACACTAAAACGCAGTCTATAGTTTTATTTGGCCATAGTTGCTGTAAAAGAGCACGGTAAACAGCCATTTGGCGGAGGTAAGAAACTGGTGTTTTTTCCGCGTTGTGCGGAATATGGCGCCCTGTTTTAAAATCACAAACAATGACGCGATCGGGTAAAATACACAATCTGTCTACTTGTCCGACGATAACTCGTCCGTTGACGATTCCCGCTAAAGGCTGTTCTGCTTTGGCACCAGGTGCAAAAAGAGGGGCGAGTTTTGGCATGCGAATGACTGAGAGGATGGTTTCTGTTAAGGCTTGAGCCTCGCTACTCTCTAAACCATTGATGGGGCGTTCTAGCCATTGGCGTGCAACGTTTTCTTGTTGATCGGCAGGAATATTTGGTAAGAATTGCAGCAAAGTATGCACAAGAGTCCCTCGACGACGGGCGGCAATGCGTTTGCGAGTAGGCGTTATAGTAGCGATACCAAGGGGGGAATATGCAGGGGATGATGTAGTAGAAGAAGCATTCTCTGATCGTGATGTGGTTAGTGTACGCAACGTGTGTGTTTCTAGCGTTGGAGGGAGAGGTGTCCAATCGGGGGTATGTCCAACCCAAATAGGTAACAAATTTTGTTTTTGTTCTGGAGAACTTGTATTTTTATTTTCTCCAAGAGAGTCGGTATTTTCTTCAAGAATATCGATAGAGTTAAACCAGTTAGCTGCCCAACGAAGATTCTTATGGCTGTGAGGATCTAGTTTTTGAAATGCACGCTCACAGTGGTCATACCAAGAGTTTTTTTGGATTTTGTTATATCCACAAATAACCAATCTATTGCGTGCACGTGTTAGGGCAACGTATAAGAGGCGATTATATTCTTCTTCCTCTTGTTCTTGTTTCTCTTCGATATATTTGCTGATTTTAGGGAGTAAATGAGCCTCGTCCTTTGAGGCATAAACAGGAATTTTGAGTTCGTCCTTTTCCGATGAACTGTCATGGTATGAAATCCAACGGCAGGTGTCTTTTTTGTTAGAATTAGGAGTATTTATTGTATCAGGAAGAATAACTAATGGGGCTTCAAGACCTTTGGCACCGTGTACGGTCATAATACGTACAGCTTGTCCTCCTGTTCCAGCTTTATGCTTGATTTCTTTTTTGGACTGCTGGATCCAGTGCACAAAACCTTGAAGTGAAGGGGGGTGTTTATCTTGATATTGTAAAGCAGCTGTCAATAATTCATTGATCGGTTCTATTGCGTTTTGTCCAAGCCGTGCCAATAATCTAACACGCCCACCGAGGGGACCTAAGGCGAGGCATAACAAGGTATAGGGATTTAAATAATCAACTTTGTTAAAGAGGGTGTCTAAAAAATTCCATGCGCGTGCCCAGTCTTCTGCTTCCTCATGTCGTTTTTGAAGGGTTAACCATAAGTTTTTTTCAGGTCGGTCAATAGCGAGACGCATGAGGCTGTCATCGGATAGCCCTCCTAAAGGAGACGTTAACACGCAAGCAAGTGTCAAATCATCTTGAGGGAGTAAAAGGGCTTCACATAGAGTAATCAGGTCTTGTACAGCAATTTGCTCACTTAAATTCGTACGAACAAGATTAGTAACGGGTATATTTTTCGCTTTAAGGGCATAGGCTAAGAGACCGACAAAGGGAGAGCGTTTTTGTACGAGGATGAGTATATCTTTTTCTTTTAAAGAGGAAGAAGAGGTTAAGTCCTTGATATAGTTTGCTAAAATGTCTGCCAGTTTTTGTTCTGCAGTTTTAGCAGGATGGCTTGATTGGGTAGAGGTTGTATCCCATGGGTCTATCTCTTTATTGTTAAGGTCAGAGTCATCAGAGGATACAAGGGGCCATAATTCTATACGCCCGTGTTGTGTATTGTTTTTTTCACAGGCTTCGTGATGGATTTCTCGACTAACGCCTTTAGCAGCTTCTGGGAATAAAAATACTGTATCGACAAACTTCAGCACCATGGGAGCAGAACGGAAGGAAGTCTCTAATTTGGGAGTATCCCATGAGAGTTGTGCGTTTTTGACACGTTTCTCAAAATACTCTTGCCATTTTTGAAAGGCTTTAGGTTCTGTTCCCTGAAATCCGAAAATAGATTGTTTATAATCACCGACAGCGAAAAGAGTGCGAGGGGATATTTCTTCAGAGCGTGTTCCTTGCCCCGAAAAAAACTCATCTGTTAAGTTTTTAACAATTTCCCACTGTTCGGGTGAGGTATCTTGTACTTCGTCTAAGAGAATATGATCAATATTACTGTCTAGTTTATATAATATCCAATCTGTTCCTATGTTTTTAAGGAGGTTTAATGCACGGTGGATTAAATCATCATATTCTAAGGCACCTTGATAGGCTTTCTGATTATTAAAACGTCTGGCTATAGGGGCAACAGATTGAATGAATGACTCTGTGTATGTTAATAAACGTCTAATCGCAAGCTGTTTTCTAACGTTATGGATATGTTCGATTTCATATTCGATAGGGTTAACAATAGCAGGGTGTTTTGTTAATTCTTTTGGAATAAACTTCTTGCGGGGCTCTCCTTTCTTGGTAAAGAATCCATCACACCAAGTATCTTGCCACTTGGCTTTACGTTCATGGACAGGATAGCTTAACCATTCTTGTAATTTTTGAAAACGTTTCTGTGTTTCGCCTTTAGCTTTTTCTTCTATTTCGTGAAAGATTTTACGTAAAGCGTCTTCTTGGGAAAGAGAGAAACTGCAAGCTTGTTCTAGTATGGTGTCTTCAGTTTGTGGGATAGGGGTGTCGATACCGAGAGCCGTGTAGAGAATGGTGGCTATCTCATCAGGGTGAGAATTTGCACGTTCTAAAATTGGTTGGGCTTGTCTTTCTTTGCAGAGAGAGAGCGCATATTCTGTAAAAGTATTGAGCGTGATTCGGCTTGCTAAAGGTTCTATGAACTCTTCTGGAACATGAATCAGTGTCTCTTTAAGAGAGTGTTGTAAAGCAAGTATGGTATCGGCATCATTTTCGTCAAGAAGCGTAAAACGTGGGTTTAAATTGGCTTCTATTGGAAAACAGCGTAGTAGAGATTGACAAAAAGAATGGATAGTACTAATGCGCATGCCACCAGGTAAATCTAAAACTTTCGTAAAAAGTGCCCGTGCTTCCTTTCGGGTGTCGGAATTGGGCGTAATGTCAAATTCTCTTAATTTTTTATCAAGCTCATAATCAGAAAGCGTAGCCCATTGTCCCAACTCTTCTTGGAGGCGCGTTGTCATTTCTGTTGCTGCGGTGTTGGTAAATGTAAGGCACAAAATACGATCTGGAGAGCAACCAGGATGAATATAACCCTGTTTATTCTTATGGGGGAGCATAAGGCGTAATAGGCGGTTAATTAAGACGCGTGTTTTACCGCTTCCTGCTGAAGCAGAAACAAAAACCGATGCTGTTGGGTTAGAAGCACGGATTTGTTCTTTTGTCATTTTTTCTTATCCTTATTCGTTCTCGTTATTTGTTGCGTTATCTAGGTCGGGTGCACGCCATTCGTCAACACGGGCAAGGCGTTTATACTTGGCAAAACGAGGTTCTTCCCCCGGAAAAGGATGAGAGCAATAGGGGGTCTCAGGATTATCGTAATCCTTAATCCTGGATAAGAATTTTTCCCATAACGCGTTAACTTTGTCAGAAAGATCTATGGGAAGATCTAATTTTTCTTTGAAAGAAAAAATTTCCCCCTTAGTCTTGTCGCCTTTTAGTCTCCAATAAATAAGGTCATTAACGTTAAGATTTTGTTCTGGTATTTCCTTAAAAGCGCCCTTTTGTACCATGGCTGCTTCTAAAAGAAGTTGTGGGCACCAACCCTTTTCTACAGATTTCTTCAATGGTAATTGACCTGTTTTGTAATCTAATATTGTAAACCCGTCAGAGCTATATTCTATTCTGTCTGCACGTCCAACTAGTTTAAAATGACCACCGGGTAAGTTAGGAATATCTATTTCTCCCCTAACTTCTGCAAGTGATGTGACCTGAGAGGAGTTTTGAGTCTCTTGTTCGGCGATCCATTGAGCAATGCGCAGAAAACGTGGTTTCCACCATGTATAGCGTGATGGATGGATATAATTATATTTTTTAATCGTATCTTCAAAAAGTTCTTTTAGGCAGGTACAAGCATTTTCCTTCGTCCAAATCTGTGTATTTTTGTGAAAATTAACCCATTGCTCCAATACTTTGTGAACAATATTACCAAAATCTTGTGCATCGGTTTCTTCTTGTAGGGGAGATAAAGGTTCGAAATTAAGGATATGGCGAGCGTAAATGGCATAAGGGTCACGAAGCCAAGTCTCTACCTCTGTAACATTGATTTTACGTGGACGTTGTTCTGTTTTAGGTTTGGGGTAAGGTTCCTTAAATTTGATAGACTTTGCACATTGTTCTGAATCGAGTTGTGTCACCCATTTTTGTGCAGGATGAGAGGGGATTTGTTGTTGATGTCCTGCAAGGAAGACCTTTATGCGGGTAATCCAACGCGCAGGGATAACATGTTCGTTTTCGCGATAGGCAGTTGATGATAGTACAACATTTTGTGCAGCAGTAACTGCCATAAAAAAGTCATGTGCGGCTTCCCCTATTTTTTGCTCAGGAGATGCTAGACCGATTTTTTGACGCATAGGCAGGTTTATCCACGGTCCTGTGTCAGCCACAGGGGGCCATATGCCTTCTGAAAGACCAGCGAGGATAACTGTGTCAGCTGTTTGTAATCTAGCCTCACGTAACCCCCAAATCATGACTCGGGGGTGTGAGGCAAAAGGATCTCCTCTACGGATTGTAGGCGCCTGACTGAGCACTGCCTTAAGTAATCCCTTAAGAGCCGTGTAGGGTTGTTGTGGGAGAATGTCGGTGGCGGTTATAAGGTCAGACAAGAGGTCAGCAAGTGAGTTTCCTTCTTCTCCTTGCCATAGGCGGGGTACCGCTTCTTCTGTGTTTGTTTGTGCGAGGGCTTCGGCTGTTTCAAGGAGATTCTCTAAAAGTTTTGGTAGAGGAGCAGTCTTATTTTTTTGTGGGGGGGGGTGATCAGTAGTGTTTTGCCAGCTTAAGACAGGAGCTAAGCAAGTTTCTACTCTTTCTATGAAAGTTTTTAATTCTTCTAGCTTCTCTAAAGAGGCTTTTTCCTTAGCGTTTTCTATTTTTGTCAAAATACTTTTTTTGAGGGCTTCAAAACCAGGAGAAAGAGTTTGTCCACGTAAAATCGTACGTTCTAATCGACGGGTTAAATCACGGCATTTTTTTGGTTCTAACCCGCAGGCAACTAATGGGTGTTTGAGGAGAGCTAACAGATCAACAGGGGCAAAATTATTGTCTATTGCTTGTGTAATAAGGCGCAAAAATACAGTAGGTGGGGTATCAGAGAGGGGTGTTCCAGCACTATCATCAGCGTGAATTTCCCAACGTTCTAATTCTGTAATGACACGTTGAGCGAGTTTGCGGTCAGGGGTTATGAGGGCTATTTTTTTGTCAGGTGTTTCTAAAGCATCGCGTATGGCCATGCTAATTGCAACGGCTTCTTCTTGTTCATTACGGACTTCAATGCTGGAAACGTCTGGAAGTGTTTGATGTGTCGAAGGATTCCAAACTTCGGAGGGAAGCATCATTTGTGAAAGTACGGTGGTACGTTCAGATATATTATTGTTAGAAACAGGCCATACGATGACATCTGATCGGCTAATATTTAATGCGCGTAAAAGGTCACGGATACCTGCTTGAGGGTGGCTATCAGGAAGCTTATCAAAAATTTCGTTAGGCGTCGTTTTATCAAGTCCGGGAAAAATAATACGTCCTTGGGGATGTGAAAGGATAGCCGAGAGGGCTTCAATGGTTGGAGGCAAAGCATGGGTAAATCCTGCTGCCCACAAAGGGTGTTCTGGAGCCTGTACAGCTTGTTGTCGCCATAAGGCAGCTTGTTTGCGAACAAGCGCAACCTGCCGTGCAACAGGGTTCATAGCTCCTTGTTCATGGAGCCATTTGGGCCAATGTTGGGTGACAATTGAAAGAAAGCGAAGAGTATGTTGCCAATGTTTTGCAAAGTCTTCTTGCACGGCGTGGGGGAGTTGTTCATGCAGATCTATACCCATCCGTTCGGCTTCATCCATAAGGTCGGCTAACGATTGTGCTAAAAACCAAGCCTGTTCTAGTGTTTGGTTATGAAAAGCACTATCTGCGGCTAAAATCATACGTGTTAAGGTGGCGAGGCGTGTGATGCTACCAATAGCAGGCGGTAAATCTATAACGTTTTGTGCTGTTGAAATTTGCGATAGGGTGATTTCTGTTTCACTATCACCGAGGGCTCCAATCGGTATAATTCTGGGTAGAAGAATAGTTTTGCCGTTTGTTTGACGTAAAAAAGCCTCTTTAAGAACACGCGCGGCACGACGACCGGGTAAAAGGATAGTGCCGTCTCCTGTGGCAAGTGTATCGTGGTTGAAGTGGGCAATCCATTGTTTTGCTAATATGTCTAAAAATGGTAGATGGGCAGGAATGGTGCTGAGTGTCATGATAAAAAAGATCCAATCATAGCGTGAGGTAATCGATTTTCCCAACCCTTCAAATGCGCTGCACGGTATCCATTTGAAAGAATCGAGAGTGTAATGTGTAAAGCATGCGGAAGAGAGAGGTTTTCTAACCGTTCGGGCCACTCTACAAGGATAATCCCTTCTTGCGCCTCGTCCCAGCCTAATTCATCTAAATCATTCGCGCCATTAAGACGCCATAAATCAAAGTGGTATACGGTGCATCGTGGGCTTGGATAGGGTTGTACAAGGGTATAGGTCGGGCTTGGCACTTCCATTGTTGGGTTGGCACAAAAGCTACGTAAAAAAGCACGTGCAAATACACTTTTCCCTGCCCCTAATGCACCAGAAAGCAAAAGGATATCGCCTCGTTGAGCGATTCTAGCGAGTTTATCTCCAAATAAAGTCATCTCATTTTCATCATGAAGTATAAGCACAGTTTTATTATTCCTACTATTTCTTAATATGAGAAGTATATTATTAAATTTTATTTTGTTATACAAATATTTTTTATATATCTTTTTGCTGTAAACAAATATACATATAAACATATAAATACTCTAATAGGTATTTTTTTATATTCAATCAGAAATAATTGTATAATAATGCTTGAAAAATACCTTGTTACAAGTAAAAAACAAGCTTTTGCATTACAAATAAACTTTGGTAAAAGTAAAATATACGTAATTAACCAGGAAAAAAGGCTTAAAAACAATAGTAATACTTTATGACAGATAAGTGATATACTTGCGTCATACGTCTATTAGGATTATTTAATGAAAAAATTTATAATAGCTTTAGCTTTTTGTCTCTCGCTATCCCTTGTTGGTTGTGGGAAAAAAATGCCAGAACCAAACAGAAAAACGTGTTCTTTCGATTATTTAGCACAGCATAAAAGTCTTTATAGAAGACTTTTAAACTACCAACGGTTCTATCACGATGGCGATAGTGTTAGTCACGCTAAAAGTCTCGTAGAGTTAAATGAAAGTTTCGTAAAGTTACTAGCAGATACATACGAACAGAATAAAGAGAATGATGTTTTAAAATATATAGCTGTTATGTAATAACATCTTTTTACATGAGATAGGAGAGTTCTATCCTTATATCTTTCCAGAAGACCTTCCTTATCCTTCGACGCCAATAGCAATTCCAAAACCTACACAAGAAACATGTTCGGTTGAATATATGAACAATCATCCCATATTTCGGGGATTCCTCGAATATGCTTTAGCAGAGGCTAAAGCGGAGGGTAAATACGGGAATTCTGAAGCGTTAGGTGTCTTTTCCACCTTTGTGAAAGGTTGTAAGAAATATATCTCACCTCCCAAAAATGATGGGGAAGTAAAGACAAGGGCTCAAGCAGAAAAAGAACTTACTCAAAAAGTGAATGAGGTGATTAAGAGATATCCTCAATTTCATCTTACTCCACAAAAAGCGAGAGAGTGGATTCTTTATCACTATCCTGATTTGAATCCCGATAATTATCCTTCTGCAGAAAGAGCTCCTCCTATAGATGATCTTCAACAAGATGCCATTGATCCGACTAATCCTGTTGGTGACGTTACTCAAGATCCTACAGTCAAAGCTCTTAATAAAGGAAAGGCTATGGATGCCCATGTTCATCAAGGATAGAATTTTAAGATAGGAGTTATCTTCTTTTAACAAAAATATTTTTTCAGTTCTCTTTGTCTATAGCTGCGGTTTGGTGCTTTGAAAAATAGCGTTCAAAGGTGAAAGCTGAACCAAAGTTTTGGCAAAAGGTACTAACGTTTTTTGTGAGAGTTATTTATCTTAAAACGGTTTGGGGTAGGATATATTGTAAAATGTAAGAGATTTCTAATAGAGGATCTCACCTAACTACCGTTGAAACCTAAAAAGCCATCTTCTGGACGGGCTATACCACCTGATGTATCGTAATGTTGTTTTGGGGGAGAAGGGGAGCTAGAAAGTATTTTTGTCAAATCTACGCCATTTTCTGGTTCGTTTTCTTGGCTATCTTTATTAAGATCAGAAACATGCGTGCTTACAGTATGTTGTGTCGCTGTTGGTTGCTGGGTTGCTAAATTGCGGTTACGCACGGTATCAGAATCACGTAAAGACAAAAGCAAAAAAGTAATAGAATTGCGATTGAGATCGATGGACATATCGAGAGGTGTTTGTCCTAGAATATTATGTCCGTTCATGTCTGCGCCACGATTGATGGCTTCGCGTGCTGCAATAGCATCGCCGCGATTGATAGCGTTAAAAAGAGCCGTTGTGGGTTCTATATCCTTTCTTGAGGTTTCATCATCTTCGTTAGGTAATGGTGGTAATTGTTTGTGTTGAGGAGAAGGGAGTGCTTTTGAATGTGGTTGTTGTTCGTGTGAGGCCGCATGCGTAGGCGTATAGAGAGAAGTTACGAGTCCACAAAAGGTGAGCGTCAAAAAGAGAGAGCGAAAAAAACGGTGCATGATGAGAGTGTGAGTTAGTAACATAAATGATGAGCGTATAAGGTAAGTATGGGAGCGAAGGCTATTTTCTACCTACTTATTTAAGTTTTTAAAGGGCTATTGTCAAATAAAGAGGGAGGGCTATTCATAGCATGCCAAAGAGGGCCAGAACCTGAACCAAGTTGTGGGGCGTGAAGAATAGCGTTACGTACATAGAGTCGTGCTTGTTTTACAGCGTCATATAATGTGATTCCTTGTGCAAGATAGGTAGCGAGCGCGCTTGCTAAAGTGCAGCCAGTGCCATGAGTATGGTGGCTTGATATACGTGAGGCTGTGAAATGATGGAGCGTGTGTGTATTGACGAGAATGTCGACGACTTGATCGCCATGAAGGTGTCCTCCTTTGAGGAGAATCGCTGCACCTGTCGTTTCATGGAGGTAACGGGCAGCTGTATCCATTTCTGATATAGTTGTAATAGTTTTGTGCGTGAGTTGTTCGGCTTCAGGGATATTCGGTGTAATGATGCTAGCGAGTGGGAAGAGGTAGTTTTGTAAAGTTGTTATAGAGTCTGTTTGTAGTAAAGGTGTTCCCCCTTTTGCAACCATGACGGGGTCTATAATAACGTGCAAATGGGGCTGCTCATCTATAACACGTTTTATTTCTTCTGCAATAGCCGTAATGGTGTTACTGTCACCGAGCATACCGGTTTTTATGGCATCTACACCAATATCGTCAATAATACTACGGATTTGTGCACGGATAAAATCTGGGGGAATTGGTAAAATATCGTGTACGCCTAAAGTATTTTGATCTGTTAAACTGTAATGGCTGTTGAGGCATAAGCACCGAGTGCCGTAATGGTTTTAATGTCGGCTTGTATACCAGCTCCTCCGCTAGAATCACTGCCGGCTATGGAAAGGATACGGGCTACAGGCATTGAAAGTAACGTTTAGACATTGTGTTGAATAACGTCTTCTAAAGTAGAACACATAAGTGTTGCGGCTTCGTTGACTATGTTTTGAGTTTCGGCCTCGACCATAACGCGTATGAGGGGTTCTGTTCCGCTACGGCGGAGTACAAGACGCCCTTTTCCTGCAAGTTGCTGTTCTATTTCCTGTTGGCGTTGGCGTATAATGGGATTATCAAGGGGGCAGTTTTTTTGGTAGTGAACATTGCGTAATGTTTGCGGAAAAGGATGAAATAGACGACAAATTTCGCTGGCTGGGCGGTTAGTTTTGACTAGAACTTCAAGCACCTGTAAGGCAGCGATAAGTCCATCGCCTGTGGTTGAGAAATCTGTTAATACCATATGACCAGATTGCTCTCCTCCCACGTTGATACCGCATTGGCGCATACGTTCCATAACATGACGATCACCGACGGGGGTACGTTCTAAAGTAAGTCCAAATGTTTCTAAAAAACGCTCTAGCCCCATATTAGACATAACGGTGGAAACAATGGCATTGTGTGTGAGGCGTCCCTCTTGTTGCCATGATTGCGCAATAAGCGCTAGAATTTGGTCTCCATCAACAATATGTCCTGTTTCATCAACAATAATAACGCGATCAGCGTCGCCATCAAGAGCAATACCGATATGGGCTCTGTGTTGTTGTACGGCGAGGCATAAAGTATGAGGATATGTTGATCCACAGCGGTCATTGATATTGATGCCATTGGGCTCGCACCCGATGCGGATAACTTCAGCACCGAGTTCCCATAGAGCCGTAGGGGCTACACGGTAAGAAGAACCGTTAGCGCAATCAATAACGATACGTATACCGTCGAGGCGGAGTTTACGAGGAAAAGAGGCTTTGGCACTTTCTATATAGCGCCCGGCAGCGTCATTTAATCGTGATGCACGACCAATTTTATCTGGAGGAGCAAGATGTTGTGAAAGGTCAGTTTCCATAAGGCGCTCAATGTTGAGTTCATCTTGATCGGAAAGTTTGAAACCGTCAGGGCTAAATAATTTTATACCATTATCACTATACGGATTATGAGAGGCTGAGATCATAATACCAAGATCAGCCCGAAGAGAGCGTGTTAACATGGCAATAGCGGGTGTTGGTAATGGTCCGACGAGAGTGACATCCATACCAGTCGAAAGAAAACCAGAAACGAGTGCATTTTCGACCATGTAACCTGAGAGGCGTGTGTCTTTTCCTAAAAGGACACAGTGTCTATGATGCCCACGTTTAAAGTACACGCCTGCGGCTTGGCCTAATTTTTGGGCAATTTCTACGGTCATAGGAACGGTATTAGTTGTTCCACGAATACCGTCTGTTCCAAAAAATTTTTTCATTTTTTCATCTCAAAATAATAATTAATAGGTCGAAATTGATGATCCATACAGATTTTGCCAAACGCGTATACTTTGCACCATACCAGGAACATCGTGGACCCGTAAAATGGGGGCGCCCATAGGCATCGCAGACAAAGTAGCGATATGGGTGCCTATATCTCGCGATGTTGCTTGAGATTCACGGGTCATGGCACCGATCATGCGCTTACGTGATACTCCAAAGAGGACACGATAACCTAAATTTGCCATAAGAAGACAGCGACGTAAAAGTTCTATGTTTTGTGTTGGTGTTTTAGCAAATCCAAAACCAGGGTCTATAATGATCCTGTTTTTAGAAATACCAGCAGCAAGAGCAGTGTTTATACGGTCACCAAGTTCGCGAACAACATCATAGGCTATATTAGTGTAAAACACATGTTTGTCCATAGTTTGTGGTGTACCACGCATGTGCATGAGTACAATACCACACTCTTTTTCGGCAAGGAGTTCGAGAGACTGTGGATCATGTTGTAAAGCACTTATATCGTTTATAATGTGGATACCTGCTGTCAGGGCACGGTCCATAACGAAACTATGACGCGTATCTACTGATAGGGTCATATGAGGGAATTTCTCTTGTAAAATTTCTATGACAGGACCTATTCGCTCCCATTCTTGTTTGGGTGTAATAGGCGTAGCGCCTGGCCGTGTGCTTTCCCCGCCAATGTCGACTAATAAACACCCTGCGGTATTCATGTTATGTACCGTTGTTAAGATTTTTTCTATACAGGTATGCAAGCCGCCATCACTAAAACTGTCAGGTGTTATATTAAGAATACCCATAACTTGTGGACCGTCTGGTAAACAGGTTGTATACGGTACACGGGTTAAGCGAATAAGCACATCCTGCCATGGAGCAGGCACAGAGTCTATTTGCATAATGCAGGACGTGTATGATTTATCGATGAGACGGACGTGCGTAAAAGCGACTGAACCACCCATAAGGGGTAAAGCTATACCACATTGTACGGCATCAAGAGCGTCTTGCCCGTAAAGTAAACCCATAGGCTCTGCAAGTCGACGCCACATGATTTACACCTAAATACTGAAAACTAATAAAAGTATTAGAATTTAGCCTGGCTGAGGTAAGGGCGTTGTGTGACTACCAACCGAATGCGAATCATCCTTGAGGACAGCTTGTGGTACTGAACTACGTCGATTGATAGGACCGTTATCTTCAGTTTCTGTACGTTCAATAGGTTGACCACGCATGATTTGTCGGATTTCTTCACCCGTAAGCGTTTCAAATTCTAAAAGAGCTGCAGCTAGGCGATGGAGTGCATCAATATTGTTATAGAGATAGCTACGTGCTTCATGATAGGCGACGTCAATCAAAGACTTCACTTCTTCATCAATTTCTCGTGCTGTTTGCTCTGAAAATTGACGGGAAGCTCCCGCAAAAAGACCATTACCATGATCATCACCTGTATAGGTAACCATACCTAATTTTTTACTCATACCCCATTCTGTGACCATGCTGCGGGCAACACGCGTAGCCATTCTAATATCACCCATGGCACCATTACAGATATTGTCTTTACCATAAGCGACTTCTTCAGCAACACGACCACCCATAGCGACAACAAGATGGGCGCGAGCATTTTTATAGCTCATAGAGAGGCGATCATTTTCAGGAAGGCGCATAACCATCCCTAAAGCTTGCCCTCGTGGAATGATCGTTGCCTTATGGATAGGTTCACTTTCAGGCACGAGTACAGCAGCAATAGCATGGCCTGCTTCATGGTAGGCAGTTCGTTTCTTTTCATCATCGTTCATAACAAGTGATCGACGTTCAACACCCATCAGCACTTTATCTTTAGCGTTTTCAAATTCCTGCATAGAAACAGTACGACGGTTAAGACGCGCTGCAGCAAGAGCAGCTTCGTTGACTAGATTGGCAAGATCTGCACCTGAAAATCCAGGTGTACCGCGTGCAATAATGCGTGGATCAACGTCAGAGGCAAGAGGAACTTTACGCATGTGTACACGTAATACTTTTTCACGTCCGTTAATATCTGGATTTGGGACGACAACTTGTCGATCGAAACGACCAGGACGTAAAAGTGCAGGGTCTAACACGTCAGGGCGGTTTGTGGCAGCAATAAGGATAACACCTTCGTTACTTTCAAAACCATCCATTTCAACAAGCATTTGGTTAAGGGTTTGTTCACGTTCATCGTTACCGCCCCCCATACCGACGCCACGATGACGTCCTACAGCATCGATCTCATCGATAAAGATAATACAAGGTGCAGCTTTTTTACCTTGCTCAAACATATTGCGTACGCGTGAGGCACCAACACCAACAAACATTTCCACAATATCTGAACCAGAAATGGTAAAGAAAGGTACATTAGCTTCACCCGCAATAGCACGAGCAAGAAGTGTTTTACCTGTTCCCGGTGGTCCAGAAAGGAGCACACCTTTGGGAATTTTACCGCCTAAACGTGTAAATTTTTGTGGATCCTTCAGAAATTCAACAATTTCTTGAAGTTCCCCTTTAGCTTCATCAATACCTGCGACATCGTCAAAGGTGATTCGACCTTGTTTTTCCGTTAATATACGTGCGCGGGATTTGCCAAAACCCATGGCACGTCCACCAGCTCCTGACATTTGACGCATTATGAAGAACCATGCTGCTATTAAAAGCAGGATAGGTAGAGAATTGAGAAAATAATGCAGTAAGGAACTGCTTCCATGATCAAGAGGTTTAGCAACAATTTCAACCTTTTTACTGATCATGCGTTTTATGAGAGAGGGATCTGTAGGTGCATAAGTTTCAAAAGCCGTGCCATCTGTGAGTACACCAGAAATGTTGTGATTTTGTATAACAACGGATCGGACACGGCTAGAGTCTACATCTGTAACAAAATCAGAGTAAGCTAATTGTTGTACAGCGCGTTGGTTACTTTTTATTTGAAACATATTAACAAGGAAGAGAAGCACCAAAATGATGCTAACCCAGAGAGCTAAATTGCGTCCTAAATTTTTCATGGTGTCTAGATCCCATAGTTTTTTGGTGCATTATATGTACAACACAATAGTATATCTTATATTTGTGTATTCTATTAGAAAAAACAATATTTTCTCACGAATATGTTAAATAGATTATTTGTTAAGTGTTGTTTTTGTCCGTGATTGAACAGAAATAATTTTCTATTTTGTAGCTTGAGAACAAACATAAAGAGATTCTCCTGTTACAGGAACGGGAGGGTGAAAGAGGAAAGAAAAATTTTTCCATTCTGGATCAGCGATGTTGAGGTGTGGTACTGCGACGCGTTGATTATTGTACCAGAGTGCTGGCAATGTTGCACAAAAAATGGCAGGCCAACCTTTGCGCACGTGGCGTGGAAGGCCAAAACCGCAGGCGGCAATACTAAGTCCTTGTACGTTGACAGAAAGGGAATGTAAAAAGAGTTTGAAACGATTGTCCCAAATAACTCCAGCACGTGCTGGAGTTGGGTGTGCGATGGCGGCTTGTTCTCGTATAAGATACCAATTTTTTTGCCAGCGTAACAGTCGTACACCGCATAATGTGGATTCGTGCTGAGAGGTATAAAGACGAGCGACAGCGTTGGGGGACGGAGGATAAGCTGACCCACTGATGCTACGTAGGAGAGAGGTTAATAGATGAGGTTCAGGCAACTCTTCTCCTAGCCGTACCCATCCAAAAGGAAGGAGGGAAATTTTTTGTGCTAGAGTTGTTGCTGTTGTTGTTGTAGAGCGTGTCCGTAAATCTCCAGCGTCCATAGCGAGTTGCCAGTAATAGTTACGCAAACCGAGTTTACGGAGGGTATAGCGTATGCGTACACGTTGTGCGTGCCTGTTCTTATTTGAGGGATCATCTATCCATGTTAGTCCAGCGTTTTTAAGTGTGTTGCGGAGTGCTTGACGTGAGACATTCAGTAAAGGGCGAATAAGTCGGATGCCTGACATAATACTGATAGAGCTCATAGCCGCTAACCCATTGGAACCACTTCTGGAAATAACACGCATATAAGCAGTTTCAGCTTGATCATCTGCTTGATGTCCTAATAAAAGGTCAACACAACCTGTTTCACGACAGGCGTCAGTTAATATAGCGTAACGGGCATGACGGGCTCGTGCAGCAAGACCGGGACCACGAGATAAGTTTGTAAGTGTTAGCAAACGAGAAGGTATGTTCATCTTACGAAGGCGTTCTATCGTCCAAGAGGCTTCCTGAGTAGATTCAGGTCGTATTCCATGGTTGACGACAAATGCTAGAATATTGACACGCCATGTTCGTGCTAGCCATGCAAGACATAAACTATCTCCCCCTCCTGATACAGCTATAGCGATGGGGGGCGAGTTTGAATTATCTGCTAGAAAAGGACCAAGACGATACATCGTCTCTGCAAACCATGCTGGTGTCACAGGATCTGGCGAAAATATAGAACGATCGAGCAATATAATAGGGTAATTTTGCTTGTGTAAATTGTAAGACGTTTTTGTTTAGTGGCAGCTGCCTCGTTTTGCGTAAATACTAGAGGCACGACTAATACGATCTGTTGGATGAGGAAACTCTTTTTTGAGTTTATCTAACGCTTCACAAGCCGCTTTTTTGTTATTTAACGCAAGTAAAGTTGCTGTAATACCCAACAGACAATCTGGTGCGCGTGCACTTTTAGGAGCAAGCTTATAAGCATCATAGTAGGCGACAGCAGAACGTCGATATTGTTTTTGTCCGGCGAGAGATTGTGCTAATAAAAAACGAGCATCAATCCGTAAATTACCTTTAGCAGTCTTTAAGACGGTTTCTGCATTTTCACGTGCTGTTGCGTAATCTTTGCGTAATAAGGCTTCCTTTCCTATTTTTAGAAGATTATCTGGCGAAGAAGTACGATTGATGGGTGATTCTTCTGTTGGTTTTGCTGCAACAGTGTTTTTAATGTTTTCTTGTGCAGCGAATTGGTTGTCAGCAATTTGTTTAGAGAGAGCATCAGTTTTTTGCTGTAGGTCTTTTTTGAGTTGGTCAATGTCACCACGCATATCGCGTTGACGTTGTTCAAGGGAATTAACGCGGTCTAGAAGTTGAGAAAGGAGATCACTATCGCTAGAAGAAGAGGAAATATGAGAAGAATGAGAATTTGACGAGGCAGGTCTGCTGTCTAAGGACTTCTGCATTTGACTAAGTGCTTGTCGTAATTCAAGAATTTGATTTTGGAGAGCGATACCTTCACGGCTTGTTATATCTTGGGCATATGCCGGTGTATAAATAGACCCTGTTAGGGCGAGTGTTACAAAAACAAATTTTAGGAAAGTAATACCACTGCAAAATCTATGTGCTATTGTCAGCCTGGTATCCATTAAGCCCCTCATATGGTTATTCTAATTTTGTAAAACTTTTTCATTCATTATCTTTGATAGACCGTAGAATATCAAGAGTTAGTACAAAAAGCAGGCTGAATCATAATGATTCAGCCCGCTTTTTCAATAATAATTAGGACAAAACCTTATTTAACGGTTGTTGTAGCGTTACGGTTTTGTGCCCATGCTTGTTCGTTATCACCAAGGGCGATGGGACGATCCTTACCGTAAGAAATCGTTGAAATCCGTGAAGGTGCAACACCTTTCGCAACAAGTAGATCACGGGCGGCATTAGCACGACGTTGACCTAAAGCAATGTTGTATTCTTCTGTGCCACGATCATCACAGTTACCAGCAACTTGAACGTTGACATTCGGGTATTTGGCAAGCCAGTTAGCTTGTTTTTGCAAAGTTGCTTTTGCATCGTCACTTAAATTGCTTTTATCGAAAGCAAAGAACACACGGTTACCTGCCGTTGCTACAAGATCTGCTTCACTTCCCGGAACAGGGCCAGTTGGTCGAGTAACAGCTGCTGTAGAAGTACCAGCTGTGTTATTTGCCTTTTCACTTGCACAAGCAGAGAGAAGGGCAATCATGCTAAGAGTAGCAACAACTTTTAGTTTCATGTATCAAATCCTAAAACTAACTCCGAAAAGGGCTATATTCGGAGAAAAAAGTTAAAACCTGCTATTTCCAATATTCTCTCGAACTCATTTCAAAACTCTTTAACGCTTTAACGAGTCGACGAATTTCTGGAGTATTCCTTTATGGTAGTCATACTCTGTTTTAGTTGTCAAGTAGTGTATGGAGATATGTGTTAATTGTGCCACAGCTAAAATAAAAAGCATAGCAATACGAATGATATTGATGTCTTATGCTTTTTTTAAAGGTGTAAACACAAAAATAGACGATTTGTCACATACATATAAATTTTCTGGATATATATTAAGTGAAAATATATCTAACTAACACACCACACAACAAAATTTATCCGTGTAAGGGGGACCATGCAGGATCTGAAGCACCTTCTGGTGTTATGAGTGTACGATCGTTAAAACCTGTAATATCGACTGTATTGATGGTTGAACTAAATCCAGAGCCACCTGTACCCGCGCGTGTTTGATGACAATAGGTAATGACACGACCATTAGGGCAGAAACTTGGACCTTCTACTGTGAAGCCTTGTGTCATAATTCGTTCTCCTGTGCCATCTGGTGCCATAACACCGAGTGAAAACATGCCTCCAACAATGCGCGTAAAAGCAATTAAATCACCTCTAGGAGACCAGACAGGGGTACCATAATTACCATGTCCATAAGAAATACGTTGGGCATTTCCTCCAGTGGCAGGCATGACATAAAGTTGTGGAGTTCCACCACGATCAGAGGTGAAGACGATCTGTGTTCCGTCAGGACTATAACAAGGGCTTGTATCAATAGCGCCAGATGCTGTAAGTTGTCGGCGTAAGCCAGAGACGAGATCAACAACAAACAAATCAGAGCCACCACCACGGGTAACAGAAAGTACTACAGAGTGCCCATCAGGAGAGAAGCGTGGAGCAAAAGAAATACCGTGAAAATTACCTAAAAGTTGTTGACGACCATTATTGAGGTTAAACAAATAAACACGGGGGCGATTATTTGCGTAAGACATGAACGCAAGCTGGTCTTTTGTTGGGCTAAAGCGTGGAGTAATCGTTAGCCAGTACCCGG
This sequence comes from Acetobacter sp., assembly GCA_017474285.1. GTDB lineage: Bacteria > Pseudomonadota > Alphaproteobacteria > Acetobacterales > Acetobacteraceae > Acetobacter. Next base: position 43,287 of record JAFVHT010000065.1, on the reverse strand, counting down.
CTGTGAGCATACGAACATTGGCACCATCTTGATCCATAATAGCCAAGCGTGTGCGTTGGTGTCCGCGGTGTCCAGAACGGGAGATAAAGGCAATGCGTGTATCGAAATATCCTTTTTCTCCTAGCATACGTTCATAAATGACATCTCCTATAATGTGAGCAACACGTCGCCAATTTGTTATAGGTGTGGTATAGGCTGTACCTTGAATCTGTTGACGGGTTAAAACATCCCATAAGCGCATTTCTACCCTGAGAGAAGATCCATTACTAAGGACATTCCCTGTTACTTGCGCGCGGGCACCCATATTTTTGGCAATCTGAAAATCTGGTATACCTTGTACATTGTTTCCAGGAATGACTTTAAATAAACCTGTATTATTGAGATCGTTCGTGAGGACACTAGAAACTTCTCGACCTACGTCGTTATTGAAATCTGGGATAACAATAGGAATAGGATCAGTTCTCGCTTGATCAACTGTGATTTCAGCTTCTTGCCCGGTATTGGGCTGTGCAAACCCTTTAAGAGGTATAGCAAGAATACCTGTCACTGTGGCACTTGCGCTAAGTAATGTACGACGACGTAAAAACGTAGCGAGGAGATCGGCGTCACGGTCGGAAATAAGTGGGCGTGTGTTTGGAAACATGTTTTATCCTCTCTTGTAGTAAACTTTAGGGTCTGAAGACGAATTTAAGTTGTCTAGGTTGACCAAGTAATTTTTTTGGGATGGGTAATTTGGCGCAAGTCGGGCTTAGTATTGCATCCCGTGCACGTTCTGCAAGGGCACGGTAAGAGGGGTCTGTATTCATACGGGCTTGTGTTTCAGGGGCGAATTGTACGATACGTGCCTCTCCTGTTGCGTCTACAGTTACAACGAGATGGGCTACAAAACTCGCATAGTCTTTAGCTTCAGTATCTTCAGTGTAGCAGCGACGAACCTCTGCTCCAATGGCTTTTTGCTCACTTGTGGTTAAACTACCGACAATATTGCTGAGCGTATTTATTTCATGATTAGATTTTTTAGCAGATGATCTTGAAGCAGATTTTTGCTCAGAACGGAATGAGTCCAATGTCTCTAACAAGGAATGGGAGTTTTGTTGAGTTTTTTTTGTTTTATTTGTTGGAGTGATATGGGACGGTATGACCATATTAGGTAAAGTATTGGTGTGTTCTGTTAAAGGTAAAGGAGTGTTTATCGCACGTAAAGGCGCTGTTGGTATTTGTAGAGTTGGTATTGTTTTAATAGGCTCTGGCGAGGGTTCATCTGCCTTAGGAGGAAGGGGTGTTGGAGGAAGATTTTCTGTCTCTTGTTGAGGTAACGGTGCTGCAGGAGGGGGGATAGGTGGTGATGGTGCCTCATGAGGTATCGCTTTAGGACGTTCTAAAGTTGGAGAAGAATCCGCTTTAGTTGACGGTCCTTCGTGATCAGTAGGGGCTTCAAAAGTCATTTCTACGGTGGCAGGTTGTTGTCCTTCAGGCTGTTTGGTGGGAGAAAGTATTGTAAAGATGACAAATAGAAATGCAATATGTACAGCTGCGGATAAATAAAAAGAACGCCAAAGTACTATCCGATCTGAACGACGCCGTCGTGATAAGGACATTGTTTGTCCATTAAGACGCATATGAATTAATGTCCAGCACTGACAGGCTGTTGTGCGAGGAGAGCAACGTGTGTAAAACCACCTTCTGTTATTTGTCCCATAACTTGCATGACACGACCGTAGTCAATATGCGCATCGCCACGGACAAAAATACGGTGTGAAGAATCGTTGTTAGAAGCGGTTTTTAATGTTGCAATCAGTTGATCAGGTGTTACAGGAGTGTCACCCAGATAGAGCGAACCATCAGCTTTGATAGAAACAGTAATCGGTTTTGTCTCAGTATTAACAGGTCGCGCATCTGTTTTTGGGAGGTCGACATTGACGCCACTTGTCATCATTGGGGATGTGACCATAAAAATGATAAGTAGCACGAGCATAACGTCGACGAATGGCGTCACATTGATTTCAGCCATCAAACGTTTACGGCGTCTTCTGGAGGCTATTCCCATAAACTATCCCCTTTCTTCAGACTGTCTAGAAAGAATAGCTGTAAATTCAGTACCAAAACCTTCCATACGGTCTTGGAAGAGCTCAAGGCTGTTACTGATTACGTTATAGGCTATGTAGGCTGGGATCGCTGTAAACAACCCAACGGCTGTAGCGAATAAAGCTTCAGAAATACCTGGTGCAACAACACTAAGATTGGTGTTATGTTGAGCTGCAATAGAATTAAAAGAGTACATAATACCCCATACGGTGCCAAATAATCCAATAAACGGTGCTACTGGTCCTATGGTTGCTAAAAAAGTAACCCAGCGGCGTAAACGATCCATTTCGCGTGTAATGGTAATATCAATAGCCCGATCAACACGTTCCTTAACACCGCCACGTATAAGATCTACATGAGGGATGCGAGCAGACCGACGCCACTCGCCCATAGCGGCACCAAAAACAGCAGCAAGTGGATGAGAGGGTCTAGCACCATCATTTTCGTATAGACTGTCAAGACTACCACCAGACCAGAATTTATCTTCAAAATCTGATGCTGCGCGGTTAACACGCCGTAAAGTGATGATTTTGTCAAAAATAACAGCCCAAACAACGACACTACAGAGTAAAAGGCCGATTATGACGAGCTTAACAACGGGTGATGAATTGAAAAATAACGTCAAAACCGATAAATCTCCTATTGCTGCTGCACCAAGATTTGCCGTATCAACTGCACGATCCAATAACGCCTCCTCATTTAGTTGGGTTTCTAGGGAATCAGTTTCCGATTCGGATAGATGCTAACGTATATCCACTATATGCTACACTATTTGTTTTTGATGCAACGCAGAAAGATACTCTTCTTCATGGCAGTTGAGTTTTTGTAAAAGAGAATACCATGATGTTGGGAATTTAGTTGGGCAGTTTGTTTCTAGATGGACACATCCTAATCGGACGTTCATTATAGCACAAATTTGTAAGTCTCTCACGATTGTTTGTTTCATATCACAGCTTGCTGTACCGAGTTTTGTTAGAACCGTGTGAACACTAAAAATATCGTCTAAACGAAGTGGTTTTTTACAAGATAAAGTAATATCACGTACTACAAAAACAAGTTTGTGTTCGTTGGCCAACTCTAGAACGGAACACCCGAGACTTCGTATTGCTTCAGTACGAGCTCGTTCTGCAAAAGCAAGATAACGGGCATGGTAAACGATACCATTGGCATCTGTATCTTCGTAGTAGACCCTAAACTGGATAGAGTGAGCACTCATGTTTTTCTTCCGTCAGGTGTGAGAAAATCAAGCTGTTTGTTGTTAGCTGTATAGTCGGAGGGGGGAGATAAACCTAGATGGTGCCATCCTCTTTCTCCTAAAACGCGACCACGGCTTGTGCGAAGTACAAGTCCTTCTTGAATTAAATAAGGTTCTACAACGTCTTCTAATGTATCACGTGATTCTGATAAGGCTGCAGCGAGGGTTTCTATACCAACAGGTCCACCGTGATGGTAGTCTGCAATACGGCGTAAGTAATTACGATCCATATTGTCTAATCCTAATGTGTCAACTTCGAGGCGCTGGAGGGCTGCGTCGGCTATAGACGCGCCTACGGTTTTATTTTTTGGTGTAGAGAGTGAGGCAAAATCACGTACCCTACGGAGAAGTCGCCCCGCAATGCGTGGTGTTCCGCGGGATCTACGTGCAATTTCCATAGCACCTTCAGGGGAAAGGGAGAATCCAAGCTTATGAGCACAACGTGTAACAATTTGACAGAGTTCTTCTGGTGTGTAGAAAACAAGCCGGAGTGGAATACCAAATCTATCACGTAGAGGGGTTGCTAATAAACCTGCTCGTGTAGTAGCTGCTACAAGTGTGAAAGGAGGGAGATCAATACGGACAGAACGCGCTGCAGGTCCTTCTCCTATAATGAGGTCTAGTTGGAAATCTTCCATGGCTGGATAGAGAATTTCTTCAACAGTTGGTTGAAGTCTGTGTATTTCGTCTATAAAAAGCACGTCACGTGGTTGTAGATTTGTTAAAATAGCGGCAAGGTCACCTGCGCGTTGAATAACAGGGCCTGATGTTGCACGAAAGCCGACGCCAAGCTCATGTGAAATGATCTGTGCAAGTGTCGTTTTTCCAAGACCAGGCGGCCCATGAAGGAGGACATGATCCATGGCTTCGCCACGTTGACGGGCAGCATTTACAAAAATTGACAAATTTTCTCGAGTCGTTTGTTGTCCTGTAAAATCTGCTAATGTCTGTGGTCGTAAAGCAGTGTCGTTCGTATCACTCTCTTGTCGAGAGGGCGTTACAAGCTTTCGCGAAAGATTTTCAGCGTTCATTGAGCAAGTTCTTTTAAGCTATCACGAATGACAGTATCAAGAGGGGCTTCTGGACCAAGGGCATTGATAACACGCTGCACGACACGGATTGCTTCTGTACGTTGAAAGCCTAACCCTGTAAGGGCTATTAAAGCATCAGTCTCAGTATTATGAATGGGAGAGATTGTTGGAGAAGCTATCGTCAAGTTGTCTTTTCCGAATGTTTTACTCACTTTATCACGTAACTCTGTCAAAATGCGTTCAGCAAGGCGGTTTCCTACGCCAGGAGTACGCATGAGTAAAGCTTTATCTGAAAGCATAAAAGTCGTTTCTAATTCATCGGGGGTAAGAGTGGAGAGGATGCCTAGCGCCATTTTAGCACCAACACCTTGTACACTTGTTAATTGGCGAAACCATTCACGTTCATTGTTTTCAATGAAACCATATAATAAAATGGCATCTTCACGTACCATGGTTTCTATCAATAAGCTTGCTTTTTCTGGTGGAGATGGGAGATGTGACAGGGTACGAGAAGATGCAGAAACTAAATAACCGACACCATTAACATCAATAATACAGCTTCCTGTTTCATGTCGAATGATAAGACCTCTTAAGAAAGCAATCATACTATTTTTGTCCTTGTGAGGAGATGGTGTACACTTGTACGATGGTGAGCATGGCAAATAGCGATCGCTAAAGCATCTGAAGCATCAGCACGGGTAATGGTAATACCCGGAAGTAAATGGCGTACCATGGTTTGCACTTGTGTTTTATTAGCACTTCCTGTTCCTACAACAGCTTTTTTGACAGCTAATGCGCCATATTCTGACACTGTGAGACCTGCCATAGCAGGGGCGAGGAGAGCAACACTTCGTGCATAACCTAATTTAAGAGTCGATGTACCATTGCGATTGACATAAGTCTCTTCGACAGCGGCTTCAGTAGGAGCTAACCGTGTGATAAGCGCTTGTAACTCTTCGTAAAGTCTCTTTAATCTTTCAGGGACACTTGTACTGCTATCAGTGGCAATGACACCATTCTCAACGTGGCGAAGTTGATTGTCTTTAACATCAATAATACCCCATCCTGTGAAACGTAACCCAGGGTCAATACCGAGAAGACGTACCACGAATCTCTCTTAAGATGATAATTTTTCGACTAACTCATCAGGTAGGTCGAAATTCGTATAGACGTTTTGAACATCATCATGATCTTCAAGCGCATCAAGCAGTTTGAAGAGTGCGCGTGCTTTTTCTTCATCAAGAGCAACTGTTGTTTCAGGTAACCAGTCAAGCTTAGCATTTTCTGGGGTGCCAAAACGGTTTTCTAGAGCATCACGTACAGTAAAAAAAGACTCTACTGTACAAGTAATTTGATGTTCAGATGGACTAGAGATTACATTTTCTGCGCCTGCGTCAATAGCAGCTTCTAAAATATCGTCTTCAGGAATTACGCTTGCTGGGTATGTTAGAACACCAACACGACGGAACATAAAAGAAACAGAATTTGTTTCTCCAAGAGATCCATCATATTTAGAAAAGGCAGCGCGTACATCGGAAGCTGTGCGATTACGATTATCTGTTAATCCTTCTACAATGACAGCAACACCTGCAGGACCGTAACCTTCGTAACGTACTTCTATATAATCATTACCGCTTGCAGCGCCAGAAGCTTTTTTAATAGCTCGTTCAATAGTGTCTTTAGGCATATTGACTGCTCGTGCAAGAGCTATGGCAGCACGGAGACGTGGGTTGGAGGCAGGGTCTGGTAAACCAGAGCGCGTTGCTACAGTGAGTTCGCGAATAATTTTAGCGAATTGTTTAGAACGCTTAGCATCCTGTGCTCCTTTACGGTGCATGATGTTTTTGAATTGGGAATGTCCAGCCATGTTTTTAACCTTGTTAATGTCTTATTGGTGTGATGAGGTAGGGGTTAGTGTATGCGTCCATGACAATGTTTGTATTTGAGTCCTGATCCGCATGGGCATGGGGCATTGCGGGGTGTTTCTCCCCAGCTTGAAGGGTCATTTGGTAAAATAGCGCTTGCCCCGATAGGGGTTGCTATAACAGGGTCGATTTTTGAGGAAATTCCAGGTCCTGGTTCTGAAGCGTATCCTAATATACCAGGGTCCGCATGGATTGATGCTGTATTCTCAAAAGGGTCTGCAGGTGGAGGAAGTGTCACTTCAACCCGAGCTAGTAAAGAGGCAATACGATGGCGAAGCTCTTCTTGCATATAAGTAAATAACACAGATGCTTCATGTTTGTATTCATTAAGAGGATCCTTTTGCCCGTAGGCACGTAAACCAATACCTTGTCGCAGTTGATCAAGAGCATGTAAGTGCTCTTTCCAAACAGTATCGTATGTTGTAAGAAGGATCTGTTTTTCAATGAAACGCATAAGGTCGGGACCAATGTTGACCGCGCGTGTAGCTTGTGCTTGTTGTACAGCAAGACTGATTCGTTGTATAATATCCTGTGCCTCTATAGGTTCTTCTTTGACCCAATCAGAGACAGGAAGATCAAGACCAAAACTCTGTTGGATTTCTGCTGTCAGTTCAGGAATGGTCCATTGTTCGACAAAAGATTTTTCTGGGATATGGCGTGATACCATAGCTTCGATAACATCTTCATAAGCGTCGCCGATAATGGTAGAAACATCATCAAGTGCCATAAATTCACGGCGTTCGGCATAAACTTCTTTTCGTTGAGCGTTCATAACATCATCGTATTTTAATGTATTACGCCGCATTTCAAAATTATGTGCTTCTACTTTTTTCTGTGCGCGTTCTAATGCTTTGCTGAGCCATGGATGAACAAGAGGCTCACCTTCTCTTAACCCCATTTTTTGGAGCAATCCTCCCATACGATCCGATCCAAAAATACGCATGAGATCATCTTCAAGCGAGATAAAAAAACGCGAATTACCGGGATCTCCTTGTCGACCAGAACGTCCGCGAAGCTGGTTGTCAATACGACGACTTTCATGGCGTTCAGTACCAATAACATAAAGCCCACCCGCTGCGCAAACAATCTTATGATTATGATTAACACGATCTCGAATGGCTTGTTCTGCGGCTTCTCGTTCTGGTGAGTCTTCAATCTCTCCGAGTTCCTGTGCAATAAGCATCTCTATGTTGCCACCGAGTTTAATGTCGGTGCCTCGTCCCGCCATGTTTGTGGCAATGGTAACTGCGCCGGGTGTTCCAGCTTGTGCGATGATTTTTGCTTCCATTTCGTGAAAGCGTGCGTTTAAGACGTGGTGAGGGATTTTTTCTTGTTGAAGTCGTGCAGACAAAGCCTCACTTTTCTCAATAGATGTTGTTCCGACTAAGATGGGTTGACCTCGTTCGTGTACGTCGTGAATGAGTTTAACAACAGCATTAAACTTGTCTTTTTCTGTCAGATAAATTTCATCATCTTCGTCTGTACGTTGTATCGGTTTATTGGTTGGAATAGCAACAACGTTAAGATTATAAATTTCTGCAAATTCATCGGCTTCTGTCATAGCTGTACCTGTCATGCCAGAAAGCTTCGGGTAGAGACGAAAGAAATTTTGAAAAGTGATAGAGGCGAGTGTTTGATTTTCTTGTTGGATTTCAACGTGTTCTTTTGCTTCTAAGGCTTGGTGTAGACCGTCAGAATAACGTCGACCATCCATCATACGACCTGTAAATTCATCAATAATAATAACTTTATTATTGCGTACAATATAATCGACATCGCGTGTAAAAAGTGTATGGGCGCGTAGTGATTGTTGGACGTGGTGTACGACAGCTATATGGTGCGGATCGTAAAGTCCTCCACTCTCTAAAACATGAGCCGCTTGTAATAATTCCTCTATTTGATCAGACCCACGCTCTGTCAGGATTACAGAACGCATTTTTTCGTCTTTTTCAAAGGTATTTGTGTCTTGTACAAGTTGAGCAACAATTGCATCAACTGTGCGATAAAGGTCAGAGCTATCTTCGGCTGGCCCTGAGATAATAAGGGGCGTGCGCGCTTCATCAATGAGAATAGAATCGACTTCATCGACAATCGCGTGGTGAAATGGGCGTTGTACCATCTCTGAGAGATGGTATTTCATATTATCGCGTAAATAGTCAAAGCCTAATTCGTTGTTAGTACCATAAGTAATATCTGCCGCATAAGCCTCACGGCGGGCATCATCGGGCATATTGGGAACAATGACACCCGTACTAAGACCGAGAAAACTATAAAGTTTACTCATTTCATCAGCGTCGCGAGCAGCTAAATAATCATTAACTGTAACAACGTGGACTCCCTTACCTGAAAGGGCACTAAGATATACAGCGAGAGTAGCAACAAGGGTTTTTCCTTCACCCGTTCGCATTTCTGCGATATGTCCAGCGTGTAAGGCCATACCGCCAATAAGCTGTACGTCAAAATGACGCATGCCTAATATCCGTCGAGAAGCTTCGCGTGTGACAGCAAAGGCTTCTGGGAGTATGTCGTCTGATGTGGCACCGTTGGCAAGTTTCTGACGTAATTCAACCGTTACATTGGCAAGATGTGCATCATCAAGAGCCTGCATTTTCGGTTCAAGGGCATTGATGTCTGAGACACGACGTTGAAAAGTTTTAAGAGCGCGATCGTTTGCAGTGCCAAAGAGAGTGCGCATAAAACGTGAAAGCATGAATACCTTCCATAGATTTCAGAGTATGTCTTTAAGTACAGACAACAAGTAAAGCATAAGAGTATAATAAATATTCATTGTAAAATGAAGATGGTGTGAGCATAATACTCAACGAGAACTCTATGATGAAGTTTAAGGCTTGCCGAAAAGAGTTTAACCGTTTCATAATAACGAAAATACTTTCTGTTAATGGTTTTAAGGTTTTTATGTTCATGCGATTTACGATTCCTACGCTTGTTTTACTTTCGACGGCACTTTTTGGGTCTGTGTCTTTTTCTTGTGCAGAGAGTGCGTCTGCTATGGGTACCTCGACTTCTGTGGGGACCTCTGCGGCAAAAACGTCTTCTACTTCTAAGATACTTAATCCTAATACGTTACTTGCTATTGTAAACGGGGAAAAAATTACAGTTGCTGATTTACAAGCAGCTTTGGCGACCATGCCGCCGCAGTTACGACAGTTACCACCGGGTATGGTTTATCCTTTATTGCTTGATCAGCTTGTTGATCAAAAAGCAATTTTGTTTGCAGCGCATAAGGAAGGTTTAGATAAAAAACCAGAAGTTCAAAAATTGATGGCTGCTGCGGCTAATACAGCTTTGCAAAATGCATGGTTGTCTGAACAAGTCATGCCACACCTAACAGATGCAGCTATCAAGCAGTATTATGAACAGAATTATGCGAATAAGCCCCCTGAAGAAGAGGTGCATGCACGCCAAATCCTTGTTCAGACGAAAGCAGAAGCTGAATCTGTTATTAAAAAACTCAAAGCGGGTGCTGATTTCGCAAAACTGGCGGCAGAGGTTTCTACAGACAAGGGAAATGCGCGCCAGAGTGGTGGTGATTTAGGGTGGTTTAGAAAGAGTGATATGGTTCCCGCTTTTGCTAATGCAGCTTTTTCTATGAAAAAGGGTGAAATTAGTAGTACGCCTGTAAAAAGTGAATATGGTTACCATGTTATTCAGGTTCTTGGTACTCGTATGGTGCCTGTTCCAAAATTGGATGAAGTTAAAGACAAAATTCGTCAAATTCTTTTCCAGAAATATGGGCGTGAAGCGATTGAAGACGCTATGCGTGGTGTTAAAGTAGAACGTTTTGACCCGAACACAGGTAAGCCTTTACCAGCGTCACCTGCACAGGCGGCTACAGGATCTTCTAAAAAATAAAAATCTGCCCTCTCTTTAAAATAATTAAAGAGAGGGCAATCTCAAAGGTTTTATATGCAGATAATGCCTACTTCTCCGCTTGCTTTACCGTTGCCAGAGTTAGGCGTTGTTCGTGGCGTGCGTCTTGCAACAGGTGCTGCGGGTATTCGCTATACGGGGCGAACGGATCTCGTTTTGATGGAGTTTGCCTTAGGCACAACAATGGCGGGGGTGTTTACCCGTAATCAATGCCCGGGTGCACCAGTAGAGTGGTGTCGTTCTGTATTATCTGGTGGTGTGGCGCGTGCGCTTGTTGTTAATGCGGGGAATGCTAATGTTTTTACAGGGCGTGCAGGGTACGAAACATGCCAACGCACGGCAGAAGTAGCAGCGGAACTCATTGGCTGTAAGCCAGAACAAGTTTGTTTAGCCTCTACAGGTGTGATTGGTGAGATTTTGCCTGTTGAACGTTTGACGCGTGCTTTGCCTTCTCTCTATAACACACTCAATACGACGGGATGGGCAGAAGCTGCACGCGGTATTATGACAACTGATACTTTCCCTAAAGCAGCTGTGAAAACAACACAGATTGGTGAGGAAAAAGTCATTATTCAGGGTATTGCAAAAGGGAGCGGCATGATTGCCCCCGATATGGCAACGATGCTCTCTTTTATTGTGACAGATGCTGCTTTACCTGCGCCTATTTTGCAGACGTTGTTGTCTGAGGGAGTTAAGACGACATTTAACTGTATTACTGTTGATTCTGATACTTCTACCTCTGATACGGTGCTCTTATTCGCAACAGGTATGGCATCGCATGCTTCTATAGATGTCACAACTGATGCTTTAACGGATCCTATTTTAGCGGATTTTCGCAAAGCATTAAACGCTGTGTTACAAGAGCTTGCTTTGATGGTTGTTCGCGATGGTGAAGGGATTACCAAACTCATGCACATTACTGTAACAGGGGCTGTATCAGAAGATTCTGCGCGGCGTGTTGGTCTGGCTATAGGAAATTCTCCATTAGTGAAAACAGCGATTGCTGGGGAAGATGCAAATTGGGGGCGGATTGTAATGGCAGTGGGCAAAAGTGGTGAGCCCGCTCATCGTGATACGTTAAGCCTGTCGATTGGGGGGGTCTGTATTGCTGAGTACGGTACTGTGTGTGAGGGGTATGATGAAACACAAGTTGTTGCCCATATGCGTGGGCAAGAAGTAGATATAGCTGTTGATTTAGGGCAAGGAAATGGATCTGCTAAAATTTGGAGCTGTGATCTCACGCATGGCTATATAGACATTAATGGCTCTTATCGGAGCTAGAATGAGGCATAAAGTTGGTTAAAGAGTAGCTGTTAAAGGCTTTAAAATGTCTGTTTCTCCCTTATCATCGGAGATAAATACTACCACATCAAAATTGGTTGAACCCTTGCAGAGAGAAGGGTGGATGTATGCGGGGTTTTGGGTGAGGGTTTGTGCGTTTCTAATTGATTTTATCATTATTACTATTTTGTTTTACATCCAACTTTTGTTTGCTGTATTGATATGGAAAAACAATCTTTTTAATAATTCTAGTTATCAAGTATTGACAGAAAGTAATAATCATTTTGTTGATTTTTATAAGTATCAGATATTGACGGAAAATAATCATCCTTTATTTCAAGAGAGTTTTGTTATTTATGTGTTAATCTGTAGTTTATTACTCGTTCTTTATTATCCGCTCTTTCAATCTTCTCGCTTTGAGGCAACGCCCGGGAAAATGTTTTTTCGTATGAGAGTGGTGACCTATGATCGTAAACGTATAGGGTTTTGGCGTGCTCTATTACGTTACTTGATTAAAGTGCTTATTTCTTTCCCTGTTCTGTGTATCGGTGTTTTGATGGTTGCTTTTACAGCCCGTAAGGAAGGGTTACACGACCTTATTGCCCGTACTGTAGTTGAGCGAAAAGTTAAAATCAATATTATGCCTGAAGAAACCTTAAAAGAGGGATAGTTGATAAAAATCTACGGCGTTTATAGGTGTCATGTGAAACACCCATAAGAAAAGATTGTTTCTTTCACGCCTGTTTGTTTTCAGGAAATTGATGTTTTGGTTTGAGATATGTGGTCTATAAGAAAAATTTTTATAGATAAAATTTTTATTGAAATGGGTCGGTGTATGAGAGTCCGTCGTTCTAGTTGTTTTTCTTTTTCTCAAAGAGTGGGATCAGTTTTTCTCTCGTGTAGGTCGACGCTGGTTGTATTGTTTAGTTCTTTTATTTTGTTTGGCGTTTTTTCATTTGCTGCGTATGCACAAAATACGCGCCCTGTAACGGCTTCTGTTATGGGAAAAACAACGCAGCAAGATGTCCAACAACTTCTCAATATTCTCAACGATCCGAAAAAACGGGAAGAATTTTCTAAGACATTGGCTCTTATGGTCAAAGTTTTACCCGCTACGCAAAAGACAGCCGAAGAACAACCCGTTACGATTGATTCGGATATGCAGATTGAATGGCACGGGGTGTTACGTATAGCCCGTGTGTTGCAGAATTACGCACATGATTTTATGAGTCTCTGTCATGAAATGCGTGCTATCGGTGTATGGTTTCACGAAGTGATTCATCGTCCAGATCTTCGTAAAATGGGGGTAGAAGTTTTTTCGAGTGCGTTTCTTGTCTTGAGTGTTGCGTTAGTGTTAGAGCATGTCACAAGTATTGCACTACGCAAACCATTACAAAAAGTAACTTATTGGGCTCAAGTGCATCAGATGCAAGCCTCAAAAGTGGCTATTGCTAGAAAGGAAACAAGCCAGCTTCGTCAGGTAGATTATGTTAGAAGTCATGAAGCTTTATACTATGTGTTCCGTATACCTTATGCCCTTGTCCATTTTTTCCTTAAGATCGTGCCTGTAGGCGTTTGTTTGTTGTTAGGTTATTTGGGTGCGGGATTTTTGGCGGATACGGATAAAGCGCGATTAGTCACTATAACGCTTGTTAATGCCTATGTTGGTGCGCGTGTGGTGTATTTGGTGGTCGAAACATTATTAGTACAACAAGCGCCTGCTATTCGTATCGTACCTGTTTCTGACTCTACAGCGCGTCTTTTAACGCGGTGGTGGAATGTATTAGTTGCTATACCCTCTATTATTATTTGTTTACCGACTTTAGGAAGAGTGTTTGATCTCCCTCCTCAGGGAGAAGATATTCTATTGCGCGGTGTGTCTCTTGTGCAGCACCTTATTATAGCTATTTTCTTGTGGCGTATTCGCGACATTATAAGTCAAATGTTACAACCTTCGAGCGAGCGTATGAAGAGTATTATATGGGCGTGTGTTGGGCCTTTTGTACGTTTGTGGTGGGTCGTAGCTATTGTCTTTGATATGATATTGTGGTTTGTGTGGTCTATTCATCTTCAGAAAGATTATCAATTATTATTATACGGATTGGTATGGAGTTTCTTCTGTCTTCTGTTTTCGTGGGTATTTTCTTTGTTAATTTACGGATTACAAGATAGACTTTTTCGAGTCAGTGTTGCCTTACAGGAACAATATCCTAATTTGCAAAAAAGGGTAGATTTTTACTATCCTTTTGTTCGTTATGCTATAACGACGATGATTGTCTTTGCGACAATAGTGGCTCTTGCGCAATGTTGGCAGTTACCAGTGCTCAATTTTTTACTCACGTCAAGTGTGGGAGCACGATTTACAAATACCTCATTCTGCTTGTTGACGGGGGTTGTTGTTGCTGTGCTGACATGGGAGTGTGTGAATGGTCTTCTTAATAGACAAATCATGCGTTATATGTCCTCTGATCAAAAATCGCGCGTTGCCCGTTTACGTACGGTTCTCCCTATTATTCGTACAACATTGTTAGTCATTATTGTTGTTTTGGTATTGGTGACAACACTTGCTCAAATGGGGATTAACGTGGCGCCATTGCTGACAGGAGCCGGTATTTTAGGGGTGGGTTTGTCTTTTGGATCGCAAAGTTTAGTAAAAGACGTGATTACTGGTTTTTTTATGTTAGCTGAAGACGCGATTCAAGTGGGTGATTGGGTTACAACAGAAGGGATTGAGGGAGAAGTAGAATATCTTTCTATTCGTAGTTTACGTGTGCGCTCTTTTGATGGTGATTTACATATTATTCCCTTTTCTTCTGTAACCTCAATTGCTAATACAGCGCGGGAGTTTAATCGCGTGATTGTGCGTGTGACTCTTGATGTAGGTGAGGATAGTAAGAGAGTTGCAAAAATCTTTAAGGATGTTGTTGACGCTATGCGTCAAGAGGAAGAGTATAAATCTATTATTTTCTCAGATTATATTGATCATGGTATAGAAAAAGCTGATGAAAACGGTGCTGTCTTGCTTGGGGTTATCAAAACAGCACCCATGATGAAATGGGAAGTGCAAAGTGAATTTTATCGTCGGGTATGCCCGATTGTAACGCAAATGGGTGTACAATTTTATGTTAATACAAACTATACACCCGATATACCGCTTCATGTTGTGGTGGATGCGAGTAAAGGAGAGGTGTCATCTTCGACACAACACTCTCGTTAAGGTGATGGTGTAGGGGTGAGGTTCGTATTATGACACAAATATCTTTTCCTATGAATTTTTCTATACAGAGTATAAAAAATATTCAGCGTATTATTACAGCACCACTTCAATGTGATGGTTTTGCTTTATTACGGTCAGAAATCTTATATCCGATACTGACAGATCTTGTATTGATTCCGTGGGAGCATCAGTGGGAGAGTTTTTCTTCAAGCTGGTGTGATCTAGGAGTAGATCACTATATGGCGGATGGCGGTCGTTATAGGCGCCGCCGTTATGCAACGTTTTTACTCAATGCAAGAGGTGCTTTTTTACAACCGCGTCAGCCGCATTATCAAACGCTCGACTATAATCCTCTTAATGGCGGTGTGGAGCGATGGTTTGAACCTGTAGAATCTAAAGTTATAGAAAGTCCGATTTTACGTGCCATTATGCAGTTGGTTTATCAGGTTGTGACAGAATTGGCCGCCCCGCACTTTTTGCCTGTTATGTGGCATGTTGAAATGCACCAATTCCGAATTGAGGCTCGTTTAGGTCAAGTTGGTTTTCCTACCCCTGAAGGGATACATCGTGATGGTGTAGACTGGATTTGCGTAGTCATGATAAAACGGGAAAATATTGCTTTTGGTGAAACCTCAATCTACAATTTACATCATCAATGTGTGAGTAAATTTGCATTAATGCATGCGTTGGATACGGCTTTTATCAATGACCATCGTGTTTACCATGGTGTTACAGCGATTGAAGTTGTAGAACCAGATCAGCCTGCGTATAGGGATGTTTTAGTCTTAACATTGCGGAAGAAAGGTTAAGTTAAAGTTATTAAGTTAGAAGTCATTAAATGAAGGTTTTTTTAAGAGGTGCTTTATCAAAGCTGTTTTATTTTTGAAATGTTTAAAATATTTGAAATGTGGGAAAATTGACGAACCACTTGTTGTTTGATGTTTGCCTGTTCCTATAAGATGCTCTAAAACATTCTCGCATAACGCGAGTGGCTTGTCGAAAGTGACTTATTCTATTTCTATCGGTGAGAAATTCTAGGGGTATAAAAAGCTCTGCTGTGAGATATTCTAGACGTAATCTCTTTTCCCTGACTATTTCATCCTCTTACAAACTGTTCCTACAGCGGCGTAACTTTTTACCGGCAGGCATGAAAAACCCATAACAGCAACAAGCCCCAAAGAAACAGCCAAGCAACAGCTAGAGAGGTTTTGTTGTCAAAGAGGTTCTTATGCCTTTCAAATGTTTATCCCTATTCTTTTACTTACATTCTTGGGTTAAGACTTTGTGTCAACTTCGGCTTTGACATGATATTTTTGTCCCATTTGGTAACAACCTACGAAATAATTGCGCCATGTTGGCGACTGAACTTGTGAATAAATCGCGATGAGAGGCATGTAATTCCCGTTTTGGGCGGCGATAACAGCTTTTTCATAATTGATGAGACCGGAAAGACCAGGAGTATTGGATCCGGCTGCATTGAGGATTTCTTGCGGTGTTACATTTATTCCCATTTTTATTCCCTGTAACTGTTGGTGAACTTCTTGCAACTGTTGGTGTATTTTTTTCTAATTTTTGTTCTGTATATGCTGTTGTTATTGTCGTGTTTTCTACGCCTGTTAAGGTCAGAGGGTGAATAAAGCTGTCTGGTACACCTGGCATTGGGCTAGCAATAGATGTATTCACGTAGATCAGAACAGGTTTCGCCGTATATATATACTGAATAGCTGCTGCTGCCTTATTTATTTCAGGATGCGTTTTATAGTACTGTACAGAGCATGTTCCTGTCGCTTGTGGTTTTGTTGGAACATATGTTGGTTGTGGGGCGGGTGTGGTGTTGAGGTAGTGTTGTGACGCCGCTAGTTTTTTAATCATTTGATTTCTTTCTTGTACCACAACGTCGTTACAGCCGATCATAAAGTTAGCGAGTGTTTGTGGCTGGATTTGAGCGTAAAGCGCATTCAGAGGCTGGGCATTGCCGTCTATAAAAAGCTTGTTTGTGGCAGGAATGAGATAATTGGCGACAAGAGTTTTTACGGGTATCCCTTGTATTGCTTTCTGAAAGCCTAAATTATTAAATTATCAAGCCCTTGTTGTTTGGCGGCAACAAGTGTTGGGTTGATAAAACACGTTTGAGCGTTGGGTGTTGGATAGTTCCCGTAATTAACGCCGGCACAGCCAGAGAGAGAAACGGCGAGGCTAGCGCCTAAAAAAATTTTAAGGGGCTCATGGAATAACTTCTTAATCGTCAAGTTAAAGTAATGTAAGGCAGAGCATGAAAAAGGGATTACTTCTAGTTTGTTGAAAAAGCTGACCTGAAGTAGATAGTCATGTCTATCCATTAAAGAAGGAAAAGTCAATATGATAAGGTGGGGGTGTTTTTCAAAAATAGCCCATTAAAAATAGCCCATTAAAAATAGCCAAGATATTTTGTCGTATAGAGCGTAAGTAAAAGTAAAATCAGTACAAAAGACACAGCGCCTATCATTTGTGCGCCTTCTCGTGCAGAGATCATCTCTATAGGAGTTTCTGGCGGGGTATCTAGAAGGTCTTCTTGTTCTTGCTTCTCTTCATCAGGTTTTCTTTTCTTTTGGAAAGGAAAAAACAGTTTTGTGTTCATCTTTTGATCTCTTGCACGTTATGTTTCTTGCAAAGCTGATAAGAAGTGCGGTAACAGGTTAAGCATTTTGAGGTGTCCAGTTTTTAAGGAATTCTTCAAGGGCGGCATCGGGTTTACCGATTTTCACTTGAAGTGTAACGTATAAATTGCCAGCTGGCTTTCCTCTATGGGCTTGAATACCTTTACCCCGCAAACGAAGCACAGATCCACTATCTGATCCTGCGGGGATTGTCATGCGTACTGTACCCGAAGGCGTTGGTACCATAATGGGACCGCCAAAAACAGCTGTTTTTAAGTCGATAGACAAAGTTTCACGCAGATCATTCCCATCACGTGTAAAGGTCGGATCCGGCGTAATCGTAACGGTGATCAGGGCATCTCCTGCAGGACCATTATTGGGGCTTGCAGCGCCTTTACCTCGTAGGCGAATAACTTGCCCATTTTCAATTCCTGGCGGAATACGTACATCAAGTGTGTTGTTGTTAGGGAGAGTTACGCGAGACGTTGTACCATTGACAGCATCTTGAAAGCGAATATTGAGCGTAATAGAAAAATTGCTTCCTTTCTGAGGTCCTCTGCGGCGTGTGTGGTTACCAAATCCGCCAAACACAGAGCTAAAGAGATCACCCAAATCTTCAGCACCCATACCGCTCCCCGCTCCCGGGTTAAAGCCACTATATCCATGAGGGGCGCATTCTTGCCCATTGGCATCAATTTCGCCGCGGTCAAAACGGGCACGTTTTTCCGGGTCAGAGAGGATATCATTGGCTTGGTTGACGGCTTTAAAGTTTTCCTCAGCGTGTGCATTTCCTTGGTTGCGATCGGGGTGGTATTGTTTCGCGAGTTTGCGGTACGCTTTGCGAATCTCGTCTTGGCTTGCAGTTTTTGAAACACCAAGCACGGTATAAGGGTTTTGAGCGTTCAAAGGTTTCTCCTTATTTATCTTGGACTTGATCTTGAACTTGGAAAATTATTGATGCTAATAATTTCTAGTAGGGTGCCCATTGGCATCAATTTCGCCACGGTCAAAACGAGCACGTTTTTCCAGGTCAGAGAGGATATCATTGGCTTGGTTGACGGCTTTAAAGTTTTCCTCAGCGTGTGCACTATATATAAGAGTGGCACATGGTGAACTGAGTTGCAAACGTTGAACATCTTGGGTGCCGTTTTTTGTCATAAATTCGATGACTTTATCTAAATATGTATTTATCAGTGGATTAAAATATATAGCACCTGTTTGCTTATCTAAGTCATCAAGCGATTTGATAGGTTTTCTTTCTGAATTGTTATGTGCTTTATTTTGACTCATATGCTTTCTTTCACTATGTTAAGTGACATAGTTAAACAATAGCTGCCTATTAAAATAGCATATTCTATAAATATTGTGTTTATGCAAGAGGAAATGGAGGTTGAGACATGGTGAATAAATCCCGTTTTTTTGATGATATTGCTGGTGTGGCAGGTGTTGCGATTTCTGCTGTGGCAGGGGCTCGGGAGGAAATTAACGCTATTGTTCGGAGCCGAGTCGATGAAGTGCTGACACATTTGCAAGTGGTTCGTCGTGAAGAGTTTGAAGTGGTGCGGGAATTGGCAACGCGGGCGCGTATAGGGCAAGAAGAAGCTGAACAACGTCTTGCTGCATTAGAAAAACGTTTAGCCTTGTTAGAGAGTACAAAATAAATACTTTCTGAGATATCAATGGAAAAACTTGAAAACACTTTAAAACAGGGTAAGGAGGAGGTTTTTCCCTCTGTTTTGCTTGTCGGGTGTGGCAAAATGGGGGCTTCTCTTATGCAGGGGTGGCAAAAAGAAAAATATTTTTCTTGTGTTGTCGTGGATCGCCATAAGCCACTCGTGCCTGAGTCGTATCAGTTGCG
Source organism: Acetobacter sp. (assembly GCA_017474285.1). Taxonomy (GTDB): domain Bacteria; phylum Pseudomonadota; class Alphaproteobacteria; order Acetobacterales; family Acetobacteraceae; genus Acetobacter. Next base: position 24,108 of record JAFVHT010000065.1, on the reverse strand, counting down.
TGAGTCGTATCAGTGTGTGTGTTCTGTTTCCGACATACCTCAAGAATTTGTTCCTGATGTTATTGTTCTTGCTATTAAGCCACAAAAGGCAGAAGAGGTTCTTGTAGCGTTAGGTGAGCGTTATGCGCATCAGAACCTTACGCTGTTATCAGTGATGGCGGGGCGTACGATTGCTTTTTTAGAAAAAACGTGGTGTACCCGTAGCAACAATTGCCCTCCTATCATTCGGGCTATGCCCAATACGCCGAGCGTGTTAGGGGCAGGTGTGTGTGGTTTATATGCCTCACCAAAGGCGACGGCAGAGAAAAAACAATATTGTGATACTCTTATGCGTGCCGTAGGAAAAACAGTATGGGTTGATGAGGAACACCTCATTGATGCCGTTACAGGTGTTTCTGGGAGTGGACCAGCTTATGTGTTTTTATTAGCGGAATGGATTGAAAAAGCGGGGCAGGAACAAGGCTTGCCTCTTTCTGTTGCGCGCCTTTTAGCACGCGAAGTGATTTATGGTGCAGGCAAAATGCTTCACGAACTTCCAACAGAAGCCTCTGAACTGCGCCAAAATGTGACAAGCCCGGGAGGGACAACAGCGGCGGCTTTGTCGGTTTTAATGGGGGCAGAGGCATTTCCAAAGATTGTCCCTGAAGCGGTTGCAGCAGCTGTTCATCGCGCGGGTGAGTTGGCGGGGTGATGGTGTGCGTGTGATAGGTTCTATTTCAGAGTACAAAATAGGTTAAAGGGTATGGAACAAGAGAGTGTCGATAAAGCTTTGGTTGCTGCGGCTATGACTCTTGCAGAGGAGCGCGGTTGGGCTTCTGTTTCTGTGGTGGAGTCGGCACGGCGGGCGGGTCTTCCTTTGACTATCGTGCGGCAGCGTTTTCCGTCACAAACATCTATTTTGCTGTGCCTTGGGTGCCTAGCAGATGAGAACGCACTTGATGACACTCTATCTTGTCACGCGTTATCTGACGACACACAAACAGATGGGGATCAAAGACGTGACCGCTTATTTGATATGATTATGCGGCGCTTAGACGTTTTCCAACGCTATCGTAAAGGTGTAAGGGCTGTTTTGCAGGCTTTGCCGTTTAATCCGTTACAAGCCGCCCTTTTAGGTAAAGCGACGGCAGAGAGTATGTGTTGGATAGCGGAGGCGGCAGGGCTTGATACAAGCGGTGTTGCTGGCATGGCGCGGGTTACTGCCCTTGTGGCTCTTTGGACGCATGTTGTTCGCGTTTGGGAAAAAGATGAAAACGCGGATATGGAGAGCACTATGGCGGCATTAGAGCAGGCTTTGGATAAAGGTGTGCGATGGGGTTTATTATCTGGGAGTTTTTCTGAGGTCTTTTCTCAAGCAAGCGTTCAAAAGAAGGCAACACAAGAAACGCAAGAGGACGATTTACAGAAAGAAGTTTTTTAAGAGTAATTTTAAGAAATAGCTCTTTACAAAAGGGGGCATTTAGCGTAAAAAGAACGTCATAAAGGTTTTGAAGTGTTTGAACTGTAAAGTTTGTTATCGGTTTATCGGTCAAATCCTTTTGGGGCGTAGCCAAGCGGTAAGGCAGCGGATTTTGATTCCGCCATGCGGAGGTTCGAATCCTCCCGCCCCAGCCAAATCAATGAAGCGCAAATCCCAATAACGTGCTAAAAAATCGCGCTAAAAACCTAAATTCTCAGAAATCAATTATTTTTTTTAAAACTGTTCGTTTTAGAAAACGGACAGAGTTGTCAAATAAGGGTTGACTACCCCCCCCCCTCCCCCCAGTAAGTTTAACTTTGCAAAGGTGGCATTCGCGAAGATACCGTTCGGCAGGCTACGAAAGAGAATCATATTTTGTTATCTTGAAATAGGAAGGAAAAGTTATGCAGTCTAAAGAAATACAAAAAGCAATTACTCCTAATTTTGATACACTTGACGTATTGGAGCAAGCACTCGAAGCAAAACTCGCACAAAAAATGGCAGACATGGAAGTGCTTGCTAAAAATAAAGAAAAATTAGGAACGTATGAGGCTTTAGCTGAAACAATCTTTAACGGTGTATGGGACCAAACGATCATTCAGATTGGTGCAGTGGCTGGTGAAGATTTTATCAAATCAAATCGTGGCATGACGTTAGATTTGAGCAATGATGCACACATACAAACAACAGAAAATTTTACAAACGGAAAGATTGCCACGCACAATAGCCAAATTGATTATCAAAAAAGATATGATGATTGGCAAAACAATTTTGCGCGCGATGAGGCAGGAAATATAAAAACGACACGTGATAATCGAACAGGTTCAGAAAAATTCGTCTTAAAAAAAGAAGCTAGAGCTGATTTCGATAAAGGAAGACCTACTGGGACTGGTACTGTTGATATGGATCATACTATTCCAGCGGCAGGAATTATCCGAGATCCAGCGGCGAATGCACATTTATCTCGTGAAGAACAAGTTGCATTTGCAAACAGTGAAAAAAATTTGAATCCACTAGACAAGGCAGCCAATCAATCAAAAGGTGATAGTGACATGGATGTTTGGTTGGATAGTGAACGCGACGGGGAAAAACCTGCCGAGCGGTTTCCCATTGATGAAGAAGCATTGCGTCAACAAGGCAAAGTTGCGAAAGAGGACTTTGAAGAACTAAAAGCAGAAGGACAGAAGCGATCTGTAGCAACTGGGCGACAATCTCAACGAGAAGAAGCCTTCCGCATAGGCGGAAAAGCACTACAAGTGGCATTGATGGGAATGCTAGCGACGCTTTTGAAAACAATCATGAAAAAATTGATTGTTTGGTTCAAAAATGGAAAAAAGACTCTAGAAGAATTATTTGCCTATATCAAAGAGGCTTTATCTGATTTTTTTTCCAATATTAAAAAGCATTTATCCGTGGCAGCGGATACATGTATCACCTCTATTGTTACAGCGGTTTTTGGTCCTATCGTTAGGACAATACGAAAAGCTTGGACAATGTTAAAGCAGGCATTTAAATCCATTCGTGAAGCCGTTCAATATATAAAAAATCCAGCAAACAAAAATAAACCGATTGGCGTTTTAATCGCAGAAGCCGGGAAAATACTTGTCGGGGGTGCTAGTGCAGTTGGTTCGATTGTGCTTGGCGAAGTAATTGAAAAAGGACTGATGACGTTTCCACTCTTTGCGATTGAAATTCCGCTTTTTGGGAGTTTAGCAAGTATTGTTGGTTTATTTTTGGGTGCTTTGACGTCTGGCATTATTGGTGCATTGCTTATTCAAAAATTGAACAATATTTCTCTAAAATATCAAAAACAGGCAATCGAAAAGGAAGAAATTGAGAAGGGCAATGAACTTTTAACCTGTCAACAACAGTTACTCGCTGTTGAAGAATGTAAACTTGCTAGCCAAAAGATAGCTCTATTCAGAGATATGGTGGAGAGACACCAAAAAACAGCGGAAATTATGGCAAAGTCCATTAATAATGTCCGAAAAAACACTGACGTACAAGTGGATCATACAGATGCTTTTGATCAATTGGAAAAGGGATTATTCTGAAAAAGAGGTTATGACGGAATATGGACAATATTCTCATAAAGAAAGAAGGTGATTGTTTTGAAGAGCTAGAAAAGCGGAACAAGGAATGTTTATCACAGCTGGAAAAAAAAATTGAGTTACCAATTTATGAGACGAAAGATAGTTTTTTGTGGTTCAGTAGAGATCATAAGGTAACTGGCGAAGAAATGAACACCTTCGTTGGTGAGATACAAAAACGCTTTGCGGAGAGAGATGAAAACATTAGAAAATTTTTTAGTGAACTTTGCAACGTGTGCAGTTTGTTTAACGCCAAAGATAAGGAGTATCTCTCGGGAATTGTTTGTTCTGTAGAACAAGCTAAGGAAGCAAGCAATCAAGCAATGAAAGCTCAAAGGGAGACGGAGAAAGCAATTAAAATCCTTCTGTCGTTTCAAGCAGAATTGCGTTCTTTAAAGCATTTGAAGGAAATTGATACTTTATATGAAGATCTGCGTGAGCTCGAGAAAAGTACAGATGAGATCAAAGCTTTTTGGATGGCTATTGAAAAAAAAGTTAATCTTCTCGAACGAGAGAAAAAATGGATCTTTAAAAGGGAAAAGAGTACCGCAGCGCAAATACATAGCATTAAAAGTAGAGTTGAATGTGTATCAAATATAGTGATAAAAAATGATACATCCATCAAAAATTTAACTAAACGGCTAGAAGAAAATAGGTCTCAAGTGGATGAAAAAATGGACATTTATGAGGCAAAATGCCAAAGCATAAAAATGCAATGTAGAATTGCTATAGTAATTGCGGGCATTTCATTGATTACATTGATCGTTATTGCCTTTGTAAGATAAACGGTATGGTTCATCAAATTGAAAGTCAGCTGCTGCATATAGCAGAGCAATTGGATAAAAAAACGACCCAAGCTTATAGGTTAAAAGAAACCTGCACGATACTTCTTGCGGAAGAAAGAGGATCTACGCTAAATCAATTATTAGATGCCATTCTGACGATGCTGAAGAATGAGCATGAACCAACTCGGTCTTTGGTAGGAATCTTTCAGAGTTCCCTCTACATCTACTATGGGAATCGTAAAATTCGTGATATATGCGAACATAGAGAAGAAGATACGCTTACAGAAAACGAGCCAGATGATGTAGCAACACTTGATGATTTGTTGGCACGTTTGAATAATCTAGTTGGATTAGCGAAAGTAAAAGAAGAAGTTGAAAGATTAATTGCTTTTCAAAAAGTTCAAATGTTGCGCAAGGAGCGTCATTTAAAAGCCGACAACAGCACTATGCACATGGCATTTATGGGAAATCCAGGAACGGGAAAAACAACTGTAGCTCGAATTGTTGGTAGAATTTATAAAAAACTTGGACTTCTATCAAAAGGGCATTTCCTAGAAGTGTCGCGCACCGATCTTATTGCTGGATATCAGGGGCAAACAGCCCTAAAAGTTCATGATGTAATTAAAAAAGCAAAAGGCGGTGTGCTGTTTATTGACGAGGCATATAGCATTACAGAAAATGATAATAGCGATTCATATGGACGAGAGTGCTTGACGGTATTGACAAAGCTACTAGAAGACTATCGCAAAGATTTAGTTGTCATCGTCGCAGGCTATACAGAACCAATGCAACGTTTTTTTAAATCAAATCCTGGGCTTAAATCTCGTTTCAATTCTTTCATAGAATTTGAGGATTACAATAAAGCAGAATTAAAAGAAATTTTGCAAAATATGTGTCAAGAAAATGATTATATACTTGAGCAATCAGCGATAAAAAAAATAAATGAGATATTGGAAGTTACGCTGAAAGAAGAAAAGAAAGAAGATTTTTCTAACGGTAGATTTGTAAGAAATTTGTACGAAAGCTTAATTATGAACCACGCACGGCGTGTAGCGAGGATACAAGAACCAGATATTCAAGTGTTACAAACAATTATGAGTGAAGATGTGCAACCTCCATTAGCAATGTAAAAAATGACGAAAACTAACTCTTTAGACTTATTTAGGCATTCAAAACAGTAACCTCATCTATATCGTGCGAGGCTGACGGATAAAGTTTTCGCGCGAGGCGTTCCATCGTCAAGCCTTGAACAATAATCGTGAAAACAACGACGCCATAACAGACGGGAAGCAGGGAATCGTGGAGTTTTCCACTAGGAAGCCCAAGAGCAAGCGAGACAGAAATACCCCCACGGAGCCCACCCCATGTAAGAATGGTTAAGACGCGCCCTTTATCCCATTGGCGGAGGTGAATCGGAAATGTGGAAAGAAAAACACTTAACCCGCGTATAGCAATAGAGAGGGGAATAATACACAATGTTATGAGCACAAGAGAAACGTGAAGCGTAACATCAAGAATTTCAAAGCCAATCAATAAAAAGAGCAGAACATTAAGCACCTCATCAATGAGTTCCCATGTCATTTCAAGCACTTTACGAGAGGCGGTATCTAAAATAGCCACGCCATGGCGTGTGCCAAAGCTCATGCCTGCGACAACAACAGCAATAGCGCCAGACATACCAAGCCAATTCGTGAGGCTAAAAGTGCCTGTTGCAAGAGTCAGAGAGGTAAGGAGGTCAATATGGGTATCTCGTTGCCCTTTCATCACACGTAAGGCAATCCAGCCTGTGAGGGCACCGAGGAGGCCACCTCCTATGGCTTCTTTACAAAAGGCTAAAATAACCTCTTGTATTGAGATGTTTTGGCTATGATTTGTTGCAAGTCCAATCGTGACACTAAACAAAACAACCCCGACACCATCATTAAAAAGGCTTTCGCCTGCAAAAATGGCTTGAAGCGGACCGGGTAACCCTAGTCGCTTAAGCATACCCACAACGGAGACAGGATCTGTTGGTGCGAGAATAGCGCCAAGCACAATACACCAGCTTAAAGGGACAGGATGCCCCATAAACGAAAAAACATACCAACTCCCTAGAGCCATGAGAATAACAGAGAAAAGGGTTCCAAGAATCGCAAGGGCAGTAACGGAGAGTAATCGTGCTTTGAGGTGCCCAAGGTCGACTTGCATGGCGCCAGCAAAAAGCAAAAAGGAAAGAGCACCATTTAAAAGCGCTTGGGGGAGATTGACAGCGTTAAGGAATGTATGCGGGAAAGCCAGAAGATTGTAGTTCGGAAAGAACGGATCTATCAGCATCACAAGTAAAGAGCTGAGTAGGGAAAAAACTAACACACCAATTGTGACAGGGAGTCGCAAAGTATGATGGTTAAGGACACTAAAGCCCGTGCATAGGGTGAGTAAAATGGCAATCAGGTTAAGTGTGTTCATGTTGATTATGGTGAAAGAGTAAAAGCTGTTATGAGTTAATGAGTTAAAATGAGAACACGTAAAATATAGGTAAAATAGAGAGAAAGGTATAGGCTTGATACCTATACCTCTTATCTTTTTGCTTGTTCTTGTTTCTTAATGGACGTTCTCTAATTTGATTAAAATATGCCGTTTACGACCGGAAGAAAGTCGGATACCCTTCTCATTCTCTCCAATCATATCCTGTAGAGAAATACTATGATTTTCGTCGCCTATGGCGGTCATATTGACACGCGCGCCTCCATTGCGAATGAGGCGACGTGCCTCGCTTTTGCTTGTGGTTAGCCCTGTTTCTGTGAGGAGATCTATAAGAAGAATCCCATTTTTGAGGCGGTTTTCAGAAAGAGTATGAGTAGGAAGCCCCTCCGTCGTCATGTGTTTTTCTGTAAAAGTCTGATGGGCAGCTGTGGCGGCTTCTTCGGCAGCAATACGACCATGACAGAGCGCTGTGGCTTCTGTCGCAAGGATAATTTTAGCCTTATTGATGTCTTCGCCTGTGAGTGTTTCAAGTTCTATGTAGTCTTTGAGGGGGAGTTCTGTAAAAAGGCGTAAAAAACGATGAACGTCAGCATCTGCCGTGTTACGCCAAAATTGCCAATAGTCAAAAACACTTGTACGCTGTGCTGAAAGCCATAGGGCACCATTGGCGGTTTTTCCCATTTTCCCCCCTGAAGCCGTTGTGAGGAGCGGAGTTGTCATGCCCATAACGGCAGTTTGATCAGTACGACGAATCAACTCAACGCCTGAAACAATATTCCCCCATTGATCGGAGCCGCCAAGTTGGAGGCAGACACCGTAACGACGGCTCAATTCTCGAAAATCATAGGCTTGGAGAATAGAGTAATTAAACTCTAAAAAAGTTAAACCTTGCTCGCGGTCTAAGCGGCTCTTTACAGAGTCAAAAGAAAGCATACGGTTGACAGAAAAATGCACGCCTACGTCACGCAAAACATCAATATACATTAAGCGATCAAGCCAATCTGCGTTATTAACGAGACGCACACCACAATCATCAAACGATAAAAATTGACGTAAACACGCTTCAATCCCTATTTGATTGGTTTTAATACGCTCTTCTGTCATAAGTTGGCGGGATTCTTCTCGAAAAGACGGGTCACCAATTTTAGCGGTTCCTCCTCCAATAAGCGCGATCACTTTATGCCCATGGCGTTGGAGCAAACGTAAAAGCATAATTTGAATAAGGCTGCCGACATGGAGGCAATCAGCTGTTGGGTCAAAGCCAATATAGGCTGTGACCGGTTTTTTGCTCATAAGTTCATCAAGTTCTTCAGCATGGGTACACTGATAAAGGAATCCTCGTGCTGTAGCTTCCTGCATAAAAGGACTGTGAAAATTAACCATGTTCTGTTGTGCCTCCAACAGTCAATCCTGTCATTTTTAAGGGCGGTTGTCCGACGCCTACAGGTACATTTTGCCCCGCTTTGCCACAGGTGCCAACGCCATGATCAAGCTGCATCGTCTCACCAATCATAGAAATACATTGCAACGCTTGCGCCCCGTTACCAATAAGGGTAGCCCCTTTAACAGGGGTTGTTATACGACCATTTTCAATAAGATAAGCCTCTGAAGCTGCAAAAACAAAGCGACCCGAGGTAATATCGACTTGCCCACCCCCAAAATGAACAGCGTATAAACCGCGTTTAACGGAGTGTATCATTTCTTCTGTTGTTGTGGTACCAGAAAGCATAAAAGTGTTCGTCATCCGCGGGATCGGGATATCCGCGTAAGATTGCCGCCGTCCGTTCCCTGTAGGGGAAGTTTGCATCAATCGCGCATTTAACCGATCTTGGAGATAACCTTTTAAAATTCCATCTTCAATGAGCACGGTCCGTTCTGTTGGTGTTCCTTCATCATCAATGGTGAGACTTCCACGCCGATCGGGAAGTGTACCATCATCAACGACAGTAACGCCTTTAGCAGCAACTTGTGTGCCAATACGTCCCGTAAAAACAGAGGTGCCTTTTCTGTTGAAATCGCCTTCAAGACCATGACCCACGGCTTCATGGAGCAAAATACCCGGCCAGCCCGCGCCCAAAACAACTTCCATTTCTCCTGCGGGTGCCTCTTGTGCTGAAAGGGCAACAAGTGCCTGACGGAGGGCTTCATCAACCGCGCTTTGCCAGCATTCTGTGGCTAATAAGCGTTGTATGGCGTAACGTCCTCCTAATCCATGACTGCCGCTTTCACGGCGTCCTTGATGCTCTACAACAACAGAGACATTTAAGCGTACAAGCGGACGTAAATCAGCAAAACGGGTGCCATCTGCGCGAATGATTTGTATAGCTTGCCATTCTCCAAGGAGGGAGGACATGACTTGTACAACGCGTTGATCACGGCTACGGGCATAGGCGTCGATGTCTAACATAAGAGCCGCACGGGTTGAAAAATCACATTGCGTTAAGGGGTTGGCGTCGGTGTATAGACGTTTATGAGCTGCGTGGGGTGGGGCAGCCATTGTTCCTGTTCGATCTGAACGGACACTTTTTACTGTCTCTGCTGCGCGTAAAAGGGCGCGATGACTCATTTCATTGGTGTGGGCAAAACCGATTTCTTCTCCTAAAACAGCGCGTAGACCGAAGCCTGTACTTGTACTAAAATGCGCCGAACGAATAATCCCATCTTCTAAAGAGAGAGATTCATTTTCGCGATATTCTAAAAAAAGCTCTCCATCATCCATACCTTCAAGAGCTATGCGCGTACATGTTAAGGCTTCATCAGGCTGGAGTTCGGCGTGAGGTCCAAAGAAAAGGTTATCGGTTATTTGAAGTGCACAACATGGATCGGATAGCGATGAGGACATAGGTACTCTTTCAAAGAAATGCGTGAGAGGGGTGAGTATTTTGTTTTTTTTATCTGAATCGGTTTAAACATGTGACGTCATACCCTATTAAATCCCAGGTAATTCATTAACAGTAACAACACGCCACCCTGCGGGTAAATGTTCAAGAATCGTGAGGGATAAATTTTGAACAGAAAAATGTAATGCTGTACCGATATGAATATGAAGCGCATGGGCTAAAGCGGCACGAATAACGCCTCCATGTGTAATAGCAACCATATCTTGTCCCGCATAGGTGCGAGAGAGTCTATTAAGTAAACGACCAACGCGCGCACAAACATGGATCATACTTTCTCCGTCGGGCGGATATTCTGTTTCTTCAACCGCCCAAAAGGGATGCGGTGGGAGGGTAAGGTGAGAGTGTAGTTGGGTGTAGCGGACACCTTGCCAAGCACCGAGATTTTGTTCAATCAAATCGGTTTCTTCTATAAGAGGGGTTTCGCTATATCCAGAATCGATAATTGCACGTGCTGTTTCTCGTGTGCGAGAAAGAGGACTTACAAACCATTGTGCTGGGTTGGGTAAGCGTTTGGCAAGGGCACGGTACATAGGGCGTTGCGCAATAAGACTATCAGGGCAGAGAGGAACGTCCATACTGCCATAGAGGCACAAACGGGCATTTTCCTCTACTAAAGCATGGCGGATAAGCCAAAACCGTGTCACACCTCGTAAAAGGTTAGGTCCATCAAGAAAGTAATTTTGAGAAGAATGTCCCTGAAGTTTTTCTTGAGTTTTTCCCTTATTACTCATGTTCTATCGTTGGTAATTTTGCCCAATACAGCCCTATACCCCTATAAAGTCTTTTGATTGCACCGTGTGCGTAGTGCTGTAATAAAGTAAACACGCACAATATTGGCGAATAGGAGAAAAAGTCAAAACGTAAAAATGGTGCTGCTGGACAGGATTGAACTGTCGACCTCTCCCTTACCAAGGGAGTGCTCTACCACTGAGCTACAGCAGCGCAAACAAAATTTCTCTAACAGTTTAAGAAATATTTTGCAAGGTGAAACATGTCTTATACAGCAAGGAAAAAGACGAAAAAGAATTAAATTTTAATGTGTCTTTTCCATGCGCTCATGTTGTTCTTGTGCCTCAATGGATAAAGTGGCAATAGGGCGGGCTTCGAGCCGTTTAAGGGCTATAGGTTCCCCTGTTATTTCACAATAACCATAAGAGCCATTTTCAATACGTTGAAGGGCAGAATCAATTTTACCGATGAGTTTGCGTGCACGGTCATGCGTGCGTAGTTCAAAAGCAAGATCGGTTTCAAGACTAGCTTGATCAGCAATATCTGCTTCATGACCATCGTTATCAGAAAGGTTGGTGAGCATATGATCGGCTTCTTCTAAGAGTTCCTCTTTCCATCGAAGCAATTTTTGCCGAAAATATTCCTTTTGAAGAGGATTCATAAACTCTTCATCGTCAGAGGGACGGTAATCAGGCGGTAAAACAACCATAGGTCAAGCCTCGTTTATCTCAAAAGTGTTTCTCTGTAAGAAAATGAAGAAATAAAAAGAAAACACACAAACATAACATTTCTAACAAAGAATTCAAATAATACAAAAATACAAAAACTTAAAAAACAGTCTCATAATTTATGGATTATTGATTTTGCCCGTATAACGTGGCTTATGTTCTTTGGCAAGTTTTTTGTTGGCTGTTGTCGGTGTGTTGAGATGTATCACTGCTCGCAAGGAGCCAACCTACTGAGAGGCAAAGCCAACCTATTGTTGGAAAAGAAAAAAAAGAGCTTGTCGAAGCAATGGGGAAAAAAGCCACACAGCAAACGACAAAAAGCATAGCTTGTCTTGGGTTATGGGAGACGTTGAGGGCTTTAGCGCCTTTCCAAAGCCAGCAAAGAACGAGCCAGCAAAAAACCAATAACCCGGGTATACCCGCTGATGTTGCAACATGGAGGTAATAATTATGTGGGTGAATATTACATCCGTGGTGTGTGTCGTTTTGTAAAGCAGGGATACCTAGCCAAGGGAAAGCGGGGCTGTGAATCGTTTCATGACAAAGGCGGCGGAATCCATCTATGCCAAGCCCAAACCAGGGATGGGCAAGAACCATAGTGGTTGCAGACCGGAATAACAAGCCATAATCACTATGGCCAAAATGCTGCATTTGGTCGATGAATTTGAGTACGAGTTTCGCATAACTAGGAGGTGATACAAAAGGTAAAGCCGCAATAAACAGACCTGCAACACAGGTAATCAACAAAAAGGGAAAACGAAAAAAAGGTATAAGAAGGGCTGTTAGCGTCAGTCCACCGAGCATAAAAAGCGTAGACATACGTTGACCAATAAGAATGAGGGTAACAACACAAAACGCAAGGAATATCAGGCTAAAAAGGCGGTTTACCCAAGGACTGCTCGCGTGTTGATGATTTTCTTGTTGATGATGGAGTCCACGAATAATACTCGGCATAATACCGGGGAAAAAAAGCATAATAAAAGTGGAAGAGGCTCGGGGTTTCTCGAAAGGTCCTGTAAGGGCACCGTCAGCCCAACGAGGATGACCCATTATATTATGACCGGTAAAATATTGGATCCATACTTGGCTTATAAGCCAAAAGGCAAAGAGCATAAAAAGCCGTTCTAACCATAACGCTGTACGCTTGGAAGGAAGTAACCAACATTGCAAAGCGGCAACAAAGAGAAAAACCCGCGGTACACAAAGGGCTTGTAGCCAAGAGCGTGAAACGCCAGAAAGGAAAGACGACAAAAGGCACAATCCACAAAGCAGTGCAGCAAGCTCTACCCAATTTTGCCGTATCCATTTCCATTGTTGTGTACAAACACTGTACAGCAAAAAAAGAAGCCCGATCAGGGTTGCTAAAATATCTGCTCCAGCACGACTATAAAAGAGACATAAAGGCAGAAGAAATAGGCAACAAAGTGCTATTCCTGTAAGGCGTTTTACGAAATGAGAAGACGACGCAACAAAAGGCGTAAAGAGGGGATCAAAGAAAGACTCAAAGACGGATACCAAAAACGCCTCTCTCCCAATTTCGCCGTTCTTTAAAACAGATTAAAACACGCCTACCCTTAAAAAGGAATTTCGTCATCAATATCGCTGTGGCTAGGAGAAACGTCCCACCCAACGGAAGGAGGCGCTTGGTTTATTCTCGGTTGTGATGGTGGCGAAGCCGATGCATAGGGCGCTGCGTCTGGATAACCACTACGCGAGGCATTATCATAAGGAGGTTGATCGCCAGATGCCGCACGACTATCAAGTAGAACAATTTGATCAACAATAATTTCAGTCACAGTGTGTTCTTGCCCGTCCTGCCCTGTCCATTTGCGTGTTTGGAGAGAGCCCTCTAAATAGGCTTTACTGCCTTTGCGTAAAAAACGTTCTGCAATGGAACCTTGGCGCTCATTAAAAATAACAATACGGTGCCATTCTGTGCGATCCCGCCGATCGCCTGTCGTGCGATCGTTCCATGTGATACTTGTTGCTAGTGAAAAAGAAACAACTTTCATACCATTTTGAGTTGTGCGGACTTCAGGGTCTCTTCCCAAATGACCAACAAGAATGACCTTATTAACACCAGCCATGATTTTACACCTTTCAAGGTTGTTTAAACTTTAGAGAAAATATACGCGTTGATGATGGTTCATTATTGACTAGTAGAACGAAGAAAATGTGACAGAGAGGCGTTAATGTACAATATTCCACCTGTATTGTCATGATTGTTTTTTTGAGTCATGATCTAAAAGGACTTATCTTGACATTTTAATTTTGAGCAAGAATACGCTTTATTTTATGATTTATATAATGAAAAATATAAGCAGAAGTAAAGTCGTAAATATAGTAACTTAAAATAAAAAGATATTTTCTTAAAAAAGAATTGACGAAGTTAAGGAAGAGAGATAGGAACTTTCATTAAAAGGGGGTCTCCTTAGAAACATTAACGAGGGAGACTCAAATCATGAAAAAAGCAGCAGATTTATTAACGGCAGGTGCAAAAGGTGTAGCAGGAATTGCCGTAGATAAAGCATTAAGTATTCGCAGAAGCTGTAATTGCCCTAAATGTGGTTCAGAAGCTGTGCAAGACCTTAGTGGAAAAGAAGTTGGTGGGGTTTTGGGTACCTCTGCTGCTGTAGGAGCTGGTCTTGCGGCTGGTTCAGCAGCAGGTTTAGGGGGTGCGGCGAGTGGTGCGGCGAGTGGTGCTGCAATAGGGAGCGTTGTTCCTGTATTTGGCACTGTTATAGGTGGGGCTATTGGTGGTCTTCTTGGGGGATTATTTGGAGCAACTGTGGCAGGGGCGCCTACCGCGATAGCTGTGAATGCGGTTACAAATAAGGTTGGCAAAGCTGCAGGCAGAGGAATAGACGAATTACGTGGGGCATATAAATGTAAGAGTTGTGAGCACGAGTTTGAAGCCTAATCAACCATCATGTAAAAGAGGCAGCTACTGCCTCTTTTTCTTTAAGCCTCAAATTGCCATAAAGAGAGAAAAGCTGCGCCATGGTGGCGCGTGGTGAGAAGTGAGAGGGGTAAAGAAAAAAGCTTTTCTTGCTTTGTTTGTTTTACTTGTTTTTCTGTTTTTTTTGGTTTGGTTGGCGGGGGTTTTAGATTTTCTTGTGAAAATCTCTTTTTCGAGGTGTCTCTTGTTATCCGGGTAGGGCATACAGAATCGGGGGGAACACCAAAAGGTAGTATCTCATCATGAGCGGTTTCAAGAACAGCAATGGCATGTGGGGCAATCCACCCATGACGAAAAAGAACATGTAGGGCGTGAGGGGCAAGCCTACTATAATAAGGAGGATCAAGAAAAATCAGGGTTGCGGGGGGAATGTTTTGTGGCAATTTTTGGGGTGGTTTTGTGACATCTTGCGCAAATACAAAACAGTGTTCTTCTGCACGACAAGCCCGAATATTGCCCCGCAGATGAGACAGCGCTAAATGATTCGTTTCAAAAAAAGAGATCGCTTTGGCACCGCGTGAAAGCGCTTCAAGCCCTAACGCGCCTGTGCCGGCAAAAGCATCGAGCACATGACAATTCTCAAAAAGAGCACGTCCTCCCCAAGGGGCATGAAGCAGGGTATCAAAAAGAGATTGTCTCACTCTGTCAGCCGTAGGGCGTGTTGTTTTACCCGTAGGGGCGGAAAGAAGACGCCCTTTATGAGTGCCTGCGATAATGCGCATAGTTTATCGGCTTTTTGTACGAGTATCGTTAATAAAAGGAAGTTGTTCGCGTAAAACCCGTGCTGGCACTTCTTTAAGAGCCCCGCGGGGGAGATTTCCCAGATGAAAAGGTCCGTAACTCATACGAATTAAGCGGTTTACTTGGAGGTTCAACGCGGCTAAGACTTTACGAATTTCGCGATTTTTCCCCTCACGCAGTGAAAGAGTCAACCAAGAATTATGACCTTTACGGGAGTCGATTTTGACCTCAATCGGTCCGTAATGCATGTCCTCCACAACGCAGCCTTTATGGAGAGAAAAAAGATAGGATTCATTCAATGCGCCAAAAACGCGCACACGATAGCGCCGAATAAAGCCTTTTGTTTCTCCTTGTGAGGGGCGTTCTAACCGACGGGCTAATGCCCCATCATTGGTCAGTAGTAAAAGACCCTCACTATTCAAATCAAGCCGCCCAACACTCATAATACGGGGCAGAGAATGAGGGAGGGTGTCAAAAACAGTAGGGCGCCCTTCTGGGTCTTTATGCGTTGTAATCAGCCCTTTAGGTTTGTGATAGCACCATAACCGTGGGCGTTCAGCAGGGGGGACACGAGTCTGATCAACAAGGATAGAATCTTCATCGCTGACAAAAGTCGCGGGATGGCTCACAAGACGTCCATTTAGAGAGACCCTCCCCTCTTTAATAAGGTGTTCAGCCTCACGCCGACTGGCAACGCCTGCGCGGGCAAGCCATTTTGCAATGCGTTCTTTATGCACGCCCGTGCCTATTTGTGTCTTAGTAACATGGTTAAAGCGTTTTTCCTAAAAGTGAGAAAATAAAAAAATGCTGAAAAGAGTTTAGGGTAAAAATAACATGGCTTAAAATGGTTTAAGAGTGTTTTTGTTATAGAGGGCGTGTGTTGGGGTATAAAAATCAATGCGCTAAAAGCAAAAATGACAAGAAAAACAAGAAAAAAAATGACACAAGGGTGAACATAAGGGTGAACATAAGGGGGCGAAAAAACAAAGAAATGCCTCTTGCTTTGGCACAAGCGCGTGCAGCGGCAGCAAGGGGGGAGGTGCCTGTTGGCGCTGTGGTGGTTGATGCGCAAGGGCATGTGATTGCCAGCGCGGGGAATAGAGTTGAAGAATGGGGCGATCCGTCTGCCCATGCTGAAATGGTGGCGATGCGGGCAGCCATGCACTTACGCAATAAAAGAAAATTGGTCGATTGTACCCTTGTTGTGACACTTGAGCCATGTGCTATGTGTGCGGCGGCTATGGTGCATTTTCGGGTTGGACGTCTTATTTTTGGCGCTTATGACCCTAAAGGGGGTGCGGTGGAACATGGTCCTCGTCTTTTTGATAGAGAGGCGTGTCTTCATAGACCAGAAATTATTGGCGGTGTATCTGAACAAGAATCGGCTTTAATGTTGAAAGATTTTTTTGATCAACGTCGTAAAAAACCTCATAATATACAAATTTCATAATGTACGAATTTTATAATATACAAATTTCGTAGTATATTAAATAAAGGGTAGAGAGTAGAAAAATCATACAAAAATCACACGAAAGAAATACTTTAAAAACACTATAATATCGAAAAGATCAAAAATGCTTGCTTCATCATAGTTGGTTCTTGGTGAGTTCTTTTAGTATAAGAAGGGAGATATTTGTCGATGAAAGTTTTGCTGCTATAAGACATTGTTTGCTCAAATTTGTACTAAAAATATCGAAGATTCTTAAGATTCGGGTTATTATTCTTGAAAAACTCAAAAATAAGGAGAGAAAAGTTTTGTCTAGAAACTTTAAGGTTATTAAAAAGCAAGGTGTTCGTTATCGTCAAAGGCTATTAACGCAATTGTCTTTGGGGGCGTTTGCTCTGTGGGCAGGGGGTATGGTTGGTTCGACGGGGCTTTATCCTGTAGAACAAGCCCATGCTGAGTCTACAGGGGCGATTAAACCGACAGAACCTCTGCATCGTATTCCTGATTTTGTGGCTTTGGTGCATCGGGTTAAACCTGCTGTGGTGTCGATTACCTCAATGATTCGTCCTGACGTTGCCATGTCTGAAAATGGTGGTATTTTAGGCGGTGGTGGTATGGGGGAAAATATGCCGTTTCCTTTCCCCTTTCCGTTTCCTTTTCAAATGATGCCTCAAACCAACAACCAACCCGTTGAAATTCGTGGTTCTGGGTTTTTGATTTCTTCTGATGGGTATGTTGTCACGAATAACCATATGGTTAAAGGCGCAACCAAAGTTATGGTGACCCTTGATGACGGTTCAACATTACAAGCAAAAATTGTTGGGCGTGATAGCAAAACAGACCTCGCTTTGTTGAAACTCAAAACATCGCGACACCTCCCCTTTATTGAATTAGGTGAATCAAAAGACGTACAACCCGGGGAATGGGTGATTGCTGTTGGGAATCCTTATGGGTTAGGAGGCACAGTCACGGCGGGGATTGTTTCAGCCCGTGGACGTGACATTAACGAAGGTCCTTATGACAATTTTATTCAGGTTGACGCGCCCATTAACCGTGGTAATTCTGGCGGACCTCTCTTTACCCAAGATGGCAAAGTGATTGGCGTTAATACAGTGATTCTTTCCTCTTCAGGTGGGGGATCAATTGGCATTGGTTTTGCCATTCCTTCTGACACTGTGCGTTCAGTTGTGGACCAGCTTCGCCGTACGGGGCATGTCGTGCGTGGTTATTTGGGGGTGAGTGCGCAAACCATTTCTCCCGTTATGGCGCGGGCTTTATCCCTGCCAACACCGCCCGGTAGTGTTCAAGGGGAAGCTCCTGCGGGTGCCCTCATAGCGAGTGTGAGTGCAGGTAGTCCAGCAGAAAGAGCAGGGTTAAAAACAGGTGACGTGATTATCGACGTCAATGGGCAAAAAATTACAACCCCGCATGATTTAGCGATAGACATTGCCGCTATTGCCCCCGGTACAGAAGTGCCCTTAAAATATGTACGTTCTGGGAAAATACAAACAACCGAGGTCCATATTGGGAAACTTGGAAATTCGTCTGCCAATAACGGCGGTTGGAAAAATACCAAAGCCGGCAGCGATATACGACTTGGCGTTAATTTTGCGGCTTTAACGCCTGATGTACGGCAACAATTAGGGATAGGCTCTAACGTTCAAGGTGTTGTGGTGCAAAGCATTACACCGGGGAGTTTAGCAGATCAAGCTGGCATACATGTTGGCGACATTATTCAATCGGTGGGCAATCAAAAAGTTGAAAATCCACATGCGGCTCTTGCTGCGATGAAAAGCGCTATTGCCGCAAGGCGTCCAGTTCTTTTCCGTATTTTACGCCAAGGGCAATCTCTTTTTATCGCGATTGCGGTTGATGCGTCAGGTAGTAATAACACTGATAATGGGATGAATAGCAATAACGAAGACAATGATTAAAGATTAGAGAGGCTTTTTTTTAAGAGCCTTAAGGTATACTGCTTTTTCCATAGAAAGGAAGTTGTTTATACCGCCATAGTCGCAACCAATTCATGAAACCGACAATCCGTCGGTTTTCATGTATAGTCCAGTCAATAAAGGTGTGAACTTGTTGGTAAAACCCCACTAAAAGAACTCTTTTCAAAGACTCTGTAAAGGGTAGCGCTACTCTCTTTTTAGGATGTGATCTATCATAAAAGAAGAAAACGCGCCTGCAGTAAAATCCTTTTTTAAGCGTTGTTCGTCATATTCGGTTTCAATCCAATGTAAAAAGGGAAGTCGTCCTTCGGCTTCCTCTTGATAACGCAAAAAAAACGCATCTAAAACGCCTGTGCGTGAGTGGTTGAAATGTAAATACCGCCATGAAAGTTGTTGGAGGGCTTGTTGGGCGGTCCCTCCTTCAAATAAAATAACGAGTCCAGCGGCTAAACCAGCACGATCAGCGCCGGATTTACAGTGCATGAGCATGGGAAAAGCCATGTCTTTATAGAGTTGTGCAAAACGAAGAATACGATCACGGTGTGGGGCGTTGCGGCTTTCAAAAGCCATATCCACATGGTTAAGCCCAAGACGTGCTGCCATTTGTCGTGAGAGTGCATCAGACCCACAACGTCGCTGCCCCCGTAAATTGACAAGAGTACGTAATCCGAGAGAGCGCGCCGTCTGCCGTAATCGTGCCGGAGTTGGGTGATTACAGCGATAGACTTTTCCCGGAATAACGGCATACTCATTGGTCCAAACCAAACGAAAAAACGCATGATCAACAAAAAGACTATCTGCCCAAGCTGTCATATGCCCATGAAAAGAAGAGAGATCGCCATCAAACATAGAGTTTATTTTACACTCGTTTTACGCTTGGGCGAGGGATTATAAATTGTGTCATCATGATGAAATTCTTTCCAAGAGAAAGCGTTAAGAACGCTTAAATATAATATCTATGTTACTACCATAGGGCGCAATAAGAGAGAATAAGAAACAAAAACGAAGAAATCTCTTGACACGATATATATATATATATCTTTAAACCGATCGGGCATTAAGCGCGTGTTTTTAGAGTGATAGGAGTTTATATAATGGCAGATGATACAAAAGCAAAAGTAGCGGCAGGCGTTGGCGCAGTTGGCATAACAGCTGCTATCACTGCTGCTGTGTCTGGAAGTTCGGCAGCAGCGATGACAAGTACATTAGCTACGGTCGGGTTGGGTAGTATGGCGGCTGGTATCGGTGTTGTGGCAGCGGCTCCTGTAGCAATAGCGGGGCTTGCTTATGGAGTAACTCGTCTCTTTACGGACGATTGAGTTAAAGATTTCCCTTAAATGAGAAACCTCCCCTCTATGACATTTCTTATAGAGGGGAGGTTTTTTGATAAAAACTTAAAAAAATCAACCTCTCTTATTTGACGTGTTTCTCGTCTCAAACCTAAAACGCCTTCTGTTATAAGTTAAACGAGTTCTCAACGAGAAAAACCCTTTGCAGGGTGTTTTTTGGTATTATCAATAATTTTTTCTTTATCTTTCCTAAAAATAACCAAAAAGAGATAAAAGGTTACTTTTATGTGAGACTTATGCTAAAAAACATAACAATAGATTTTTATCTACGCTTATTTAGGGTAAGTTTAGGGTAAGCTGAATCGTGAAAAATTTATCGTTTTGTGTGCGATGGTTTTTTACTTTTTTAGAGGGTAAAAGTTTATGGTCGGGAAAAATTCTTTTTCTCCCTGTTTCTGGATTATTGGAGCACTAGAGCAATGAAAAAAGTTATTGTGTTTTGTGTGATTGTACTCTCTTTGGCAGGCTGTAAAGCGTTAGGGCTACCGACCAACTAATAGAGTAAAAATCTCTCTTTTCTCTTGTGTAAAAGTTCGTTGTTAAGAATATTGTAAGGGGAAGCGGGTTTTGCTTATTTGTTTTCTTGTGTGAAAACACACAGAAAGCGTATTTGGTGTAAAATTGAAGTTGTATTGTAAACGGTATTTTTAGAAAGTGCTTTTTTATACGTGTCGAGTGCTTTTCTTCAAAATTATATTTTTAGAAATAAGAGGCTTTAATATTTTAATCCTCTTTTGTTAAAAAACCCTATTTTCATTATCAAACGGGTATTTTCAAAGGAAATCGTCTTTTCATATGTCTTGTTCTGTGCCTCAAGCGAGCACTGTTTTGTCTATTGATTTGGCAGCACTCGTGCGCAACTATGCTTTTCTTGCTCGTCAAGTACCAAAGGCTCTTTGTGCGGCTGTTGTGAAGGCGGATGCGTACGGGTTAGGAGTGGCGCATATTGCTCCCGCTTTAGAAGGCGCAGGTGTGCGAGAATTTTTTGTTGCTCATGTTGATGAAGGGCTTTTCTTACGCCCGTTGCTCTCTCAACAATCACACATTACAGTGCTACATGCGTGTAGTCCTGAGGTTATAGATATCTGTTTTGCCCATAATTTACGCCCTGTTTTAAATAGTCTTGATCATATTTCTTGGGTGCGTTCTATGGCTCATTTGCGTGGTCAAAAAATCAATGTCGCGTTACAGATTGATACAGGTATGTCTCGGCTTGGGCTTCCTCCAACCGAAATAGAAAGCCTTATTGAAAATCCAACAGCGTTGGATGGCCTTTCTTTAAGTTTGATTATGAGCCATCTCGCTTGTGCTGATACGCCACACCACCCCGCCAACGCCCAACAAAGGGCGCGTTTTTGTCACTATACAACTCTTTTACCCCAAGCCCCGTTGAGTCTTGCAGCATCTTCGGGGATCTTTTTAGGGGAAAACTACCATTTTAATCTTGTGAGACCCGGGGCAGCACTTTATGGCATCAATCCCCTTTTTGAACAGCCTAATCCTTTAGAAGCGGTTGTGCAGTTACAAGCTCCTATTTTACAAATACGCACGTTGAATAAAGGGGATTGTGTGGGATATGGTCTCACATGGCAGGCTGATAAACGGCACCGCGTGGCAACAATTGGCATTGGTTATGCCCATGGTTTTGCACGGCGGGGGGCTGCGCAGGGTTGTGCTTGGTTTAAGGGGTATCGCTTGCCTATACTTGGGCGTATTTCAATGGATTCTATGGCGGTTGATATTTCAAACGTTCCTGAAAGTCAATTCCAAGGGGAAAGAAAAGTAGATCTCCTTAATAAAACCTATGGGGTTGATGATCTTGCTAAAGCGCAAGGGACGATTGGTTATGAAATTCTTACGTCATTTGGGCAATGTTCTCATCGGTTCTATACGAATGACTCTTATAGTGCTAAAAAAGAAATTGGCTGTTTACAGCATGCCTCTTAAAGGGTTATGTTACAACCAATGTGCATGATACGAACCATAACGCGTGCGGTCACGTTATTGTGCCTGTCACAATTTTGTGTCTCACAGGGTGTTGAGGATTTTTGTTACGCTCAAGAGAAAAAACAGCACAGCATACGGCAGACGCAAAACACGAGACACGCTCAGGGGCATGGGCATAAAAACACTTCCCCTCCTTTAACGTCATCTTTTATTGTACATGCGCCTTATGATTACGCTTCTGTGCGTGATAATGCCATGATTGCCGATTTAGAGTCTCGAACATTTCAATGGTTTTGGAATTCGGCAAATCCTAAAACGGGGCTTGTACCCGATCGTTATCCTTCTGATCAAACGCAAGCTAGTGTCGCCTCTGTTGGTTTTGCTTTAACAGCTTATGGTATTGGTGTTTATCGGGGCTATATTACGCGCGAGCAAGCCATAACGCGTACGTTACGCACGTTACGCACGTTATTACGGTTGCCTCAAAATGCGACAGCGGCGTATGCGGCGGGTTATCATGGTTTTTTTTATCATTTTCTCAATCCGCGTACAGGATTACGTTTTAATCAAAATATTGAACTCTCAAGCATTGATACGGCTTTGTTAATGCAAGGCGCGTTATTTACGCGGAATTTCTACAACCGCCCTACAGTACAAGAAGGCGAAATACGGCAACTCGCTAAAATGCTTTTTGACAGAGTCAATTGGCGTTGGATGCTTCGTCCTGATAACAGGCTTAGCATGGGGTGGACGCCAGAGCATGGCTTTCTTCCTAATTATTGGGAGGGGTATAGCGAGGGTATGATGGTTTATATCCTTGGTTTAGGCTCTCCAACCCATGCATTAGACCCTGTTTCTTGGAAAGCATGGTTAGCAACTAACGAAAAACGTTGGGGTACTTTTTATGGACAAACATTTTTAAATTTTGCCCCGCTTTTTGGGCACCAATATACCCATGCGTGGATTGATTTTCGGGGTATTCGTGATGCGTGGAGCCGGCGTAAAGGGATAGATTATTTTGAAAATAGTCGTCGCGCTGTTTATGCGCAACGTCGTTACGCGCAATGTAATCCTAATAAATGGCAAGGTTATGGAGCGAATGTTTGGGGATTAACAGCAAGCGATGGTCCTGCCAATGTAACCCTCACACAAAACGGACGTAAACGTCATTTTATGACTTATTCCGCCCGTGGTGTTGGGCGTGACTATATCCTTGATGATGGTACGTTAGCCCCTACCGCCGTCGGAGGGTCTATTGCTTTTGCACCAGAAATTGTTATTCCTGCCCTTCGCACTATGAAAAAACGTTACGGCAAACAGATTTACGGTCAATATGGGTTTGTTGATGCGTTTAACCCAAGCTATCACCCTACTGATGCGCACAACAAAGGGAAACAAGAGTTTTGGGCAGATGATACCTATTTAGGCATTGATCAAGGACCGATTCTTTTAATGATTGAAAATTGGCGTAGTCAACTCGTTTGGAAAATCATGAAACGTAGTCCCATTATTCGTCGAGGACTTTTACAAGCGGGTTTTCAAGGTGGTTGGCTAAAAGATCCTATCGTTTCTGCTGTACAAAAAACAAAGAAAAGCCACACTTTACCTCAGGCAACGTCTCTTAAGACTTATAGAAAACCCCATGCGTAGTTTAGGGCTATCTTTGCCTTTCTAAAATACCTCATATAAACAGGAAAGGGTCGGTATTTTTGTGATTTGAATTTTCTTGAACATCATAAACACGGTAAAAGTTGTCTCTTGACAATGACAATAATTCTCTCATTAAGAGGTTAATGCTTCCTTTAGTTGGTTTTTCTATAGGAGAGAATTATGGACAACAAAAAAGTGATAACACAGAAAAAAAGTGGTTCTTAACGTTGATAAATCAACAACAGCCGTAGAGGCGAAAAAGGCAACTTTTGCGGACCAAAAACAGGAGTTCCATGGTGTTGGTTAGGTAGGGGCAGTGGCTGGTTATGCCACGGCTAAATTAATGCATAAAGAAAACCCTCTCCACCTCCTACTTCTAAGGCTTTAGAAAAACTTCTTGAAGAAGGAGTCAAGGAATTTGGTTAGACACCTTCTAATGGGTTAACCGTCTATCTGAAAAACGACGATTCCATGGTCTTTTTCTTACTCTGTTTCCTTTTGTGTTGTTTTAGATTTTTCTTCTCTTTTCTTTTTGTGGGGGTTTTCAATGTCAAGAAGGACTTCTGTTTTCTTGGTTATGAATATATCGAGGTAAAGGGTTAACTCTTTCTGGTCTATGCCAAGCCTTTGTGCTAGTTCTTCTTTCTCTTTCTCTGCGATTTCTTTTAATTCTTGTTGAACGAGTTCCTCATCTTGTACAGTATCACTCATTAACGCTCTCCTTTTTCTTGTTTATTTTTATATATTGTTACTGACTATGTTTAACGTAGGTATAACATAGTGTGATAAGGTACAAGCGGAGTGTCTCTCCCTTACCTTAACTTTTAAGCATGCAGAGTAAAAGCTACGCGAAATTGTGAAAGCTGTTTTTTTTCGCCTTATAGGCGATTTTTCGGGGGGGGGGGGGGG
>JAFVHT010000064.1 GCA_017474285.1 Acetobacter sp. | reverse complement strand
GGGGCTTACCCCTAGCAAAGTCATTTGTAAGCCTGCCAATGTAAATAAACATACAAATTGTAAGGCTGATACCACAAAAAAACACACACCCCTACGCTGCCTCTCTTTTTTCAATAATAAAGCGTAGGCTTTTTTGTTCATTATGGTCACAATGTTTCTCCCTTATAAAAACCCCAAAGACCTTAAGGGAAAAATTTTAAGGTGGATTAAAAACATTTCTGAAAAACTCTTAAAATAACAACTATAAAAATAAGATTATACTCTTAAAGAGAGTCTTTAAAACCCTAAAAAAGACAATGATTAAAAAGAATATCTTTTAAGCGGGCGTTTTCTTTAATCACTTCCAAACCAGAAGGCTTTTGAATTTCAGGAGACCAAATCTCTGGTAAAAGAACCGCTTCCGCACAATTCTTAACTTCCTCCCATGAAAGGGATTGCCCTTGTGGCACAGACAGCCCTGCTTCAACAAGCATTTGCTGTAAAAGCGATGTCTCTAACGCGACACCATATGTCTCACCTGTTGGTGAATTTTCCACATAATCCTTTACAGGCTCTAGGGGCGGTTCTATTGGTGCATTTATAGAAACTTCGTCTTTCTTCTGTTTTATCTCTCTCATAAAACTTCCTTAAAGAAATCCAACACGCTCTAACACCTCTAAAAAGCTACGTTTAAAAGTCGTTTTTCACGCGTATTTTAGAAGTATTTAGAGAAAACTAACAAAGTCATAACCTATATCCACCATAACCTACGTATGGGATAGTTTAATTATCCATAGACGGGCAATGTCATAGGCTGCGCTTGTTTCTGGAATTGTTTCAAAAGCAGCAATAGCCTGTTTTCTCTGCCCAGCCTGCATATAGGCAAGACCTAAATGTAAACGGGCAATATCTGGATGACGCACACCTTTTTTAAGCGCTTGCTGCATTAACGCTAATCCCTTTTGTGTCTCACCAAAAGTTACATCGTTATATCCAACAAGAAAAAGAGCATCACCTGTTTTTTGAGCTTTTGCCTGTATCTCTGCGCCAATACGCCCCGCCTTTGCCTCTGCTACGGCTTTTTCAGCCATAGCTTTCAAACGTGCCTGACGCGCTGCCTCTGCACCAACACCTAACACTTTTAATTGATACCCTTGTGTCATCATATCAAGCGCAAGTTGGGGCATTTGCAACTGTAAAGCGATTTCCGTCATATTCATAAAATCAGCAGGGCGTAACATATCTCCCACTGCCAAACGAATACGATACACATCTAATTGCAACGGAAGAGGTAAATTTCTATTTGTTATTAAACCATGTAATAAAAGAGCCCAATATTCTTTTCTAGGATAATAAGTCGTAAGCAAAAGATAGGCACGCGTTTCTTGTGCAGAGTCGTGAAGTGCAGTCGCACTCGCTGCCATCATTTGAAGTTCTGATTCCTGTGGTTTGTGCCACTCTCTATTATCGGCGTCTACAATTTCTTTTACCGTTTGAATAACATTCATATAATCTTTTTTAAGATAGTAGGATTGCACCAACAATAATTGCATTTGCGGTGTTGGACCGAACTCACGCATATAACGCTGGATAGCTTCAATAGCGCGTTGATAATCTTTACCCCTATAGGCCATATCGGCTTCAGACATCAACAATTTGTGACGCATGTCTTTTGATGTACGCGGTGAGTTAATTAACTCTTCATAAGCAGATAAAGCCGCAGGAACATCACCCACTTGCGTTGCAACAGCCGCCTGCATTTGTGCAATAACGTATTTATCGTAATCGCTCATATGTCTTATCGCGTTTGCTTCTTTCACGTCATGCATCGCTTGTGCATAATGACGTGTTCCAAAAGCAGTTTGTGCCCGTTGTAAGATAACACCTACTTCAGGTGTTAAAACATCTTCTGCATAGGCAGAAGTTGAGAAACAAGCTAGCGCGAAACTCATACTTAAAAGGTAAAAGCGTAAACGATAAAACATGATCAATTTTTCACTGTAAAGTTCTGTAGGGTAGAACAATTAACAAAAACTATAACACATGACTGTATTACTGTTCCACAAATTGTGCTTGCCCTGTAATACCAATATTCGTAACACCAAGACGCTGGGCATCTGCCATCACATGAACGACCGTTTTATAACTTGCTAAACGATTAGGTTGAATATGAAATTCAGGACGTGTGTCTTCAGGACCTACAGCGATTTGGCTTAAATGGGCTTGCAGGTCTGCCTCTGATGTAATAGGTACCCCATTCCAACTTAAACTATTATCAAAATCAATTGACAAAGTCACAACTGGAACTTCTACCTTCGGTGGAGGCGGATTACCCTGAGGTAAATTGATAGCAACAGATTGTGTTTGTAGCGGAATAGTAATAATAAACATGATCAGCAACACTAACATAACATCTATAAGCGGCGTCATGTTAATATCAACAATCGCTTGTTCTTCTGTAGTACTGTGCGTATCAACAACGAGACTCATCGACTACCCCCATTATTCCCTTCACAACACATTAAAAGGTAACAAAACTCAAGGCTAACCACTAGCCGTTTGGTTTTTCTGTAATAAAGTTAAGTTTATAAATACCCGCTTGTTGACAGGCCGCAACAATTTGCCCAACACTCTCATATTTTGCATCTTTATCCCCTCTAATCTGAATTTGAGGTTGAGGACGAATGAGAGCCACTTTTTCAAGGAGCCCTTCAAGCTGTGCCTGACCTTGCACCATTGTTTGGTTCCACCAAATATGCCCATCTGGCGTTACTGCAATAACAACATTCCTCAATTTTGTTTTTGTTGGCTGATTAACATCTCTCGGCAAATTAACCTTAACCGTATGAATCGCAACAGGAATTGTGATAAGAAAGATAATCAGCAACACCAACATAATATCAACGAGTGGGGTAACGTTAATCGCAGAAACAACTTCATCCCCATCGTTGTTATCACTACTGAGATGAATACTCATTTCTTAATCCACCCGAGTAGAAATTGTTGTTGTGGTTGGCGAAGAATCATGCCGAATATGAATGTGTTCTGTTGTCCCATGCCGCACACCACCAATCAAAATTGATTGAAGATCATCAGCAAAATCGCGTACTTGATCCATCACCGCTTTGTTACGACGTATTAAAAGGTTATAGGCTAACACTGCAGGCACCGCTACCGCAAGCCCAACAGCCGTCATAATCAATGCCTCACCCACAGGACCCGCCACTTTATCAATAGAAGCCTGCCCTTCAACACCAATATTGATAAGCGCGTGATAAATACCCCACACAGTACCAAATAACCCGATAAAAGGCGCCGTTGAGCCTACTGTACCAAGGAAAGCCATTCCTTTTTGTAAGTTATTCTGAATATTATTAACCGCACGTTGAATAGACATACTCGTCCACGTATGAAGGTCAATCGTTTCTTGCATTGTGCCTTCATGATGATCAACCGCAACAATACCAGTATCAGCAATATAACGAAATGGAGACGTTGCCGGAAGCGCCGAAGCCCCTTCTTTAATACTCCTTTTAACCCAGAACAAGCGAAGAACATCCTTAGCACAAGATAACATCCGCATTTGTTGGATATATTTTGCAATCATGACATACCAAGAACCGACAGACATCAGTAACAAGATAACTAACGTACTACGTGCAATAAAATCACCCTGTTCCCACAAATTTCCTAACCCATATGGGTTAGCATCCTCTGCCGCCGCAGGTGTAGCAGCACTAGAAGTCGTTGAAGCAGCAGATGACACACCCCCCGCTTGTGGCACTGCCACCGACAAAGATGATGATTGTGGCATTGATGTTTGTGACGCAGGAACAACCTGTTCTTTCCCTTGCGTAGTAGAGGGCACTGCTGTCGTTTGTGCCATACTTACGTTAGACATACCAGCCCCTAGCAATAGCACAAAAACACATGTAGAAAATAAAAGACGGGATTGTTTCGTCATTTGTATAATCCTTATTCTGTAAACCCAATTAACTTAACGTTCATACAAGCAAAGAGATGTTCCACTTTAAACCCAAAAGCATCAATCCAGCTTGAAACGAATAATGTAAACCTTATGCAACTCCTTAACAGGGACACCATTACGCATAGCAGGACGATAACGGGCCCGATGAACATAATCCAATGCAGAGGTCACAAAAGCTTGTCCCCCTGTAAAGGAACGCACAGAACAATTACTCGTTCTCCCAGAGACATCTACATCACACACTAAAACGACACGCCCTTCTATATTGTCCTCTTCCATTTCAGGTGGATAGACAGGTTGGACATTATTTAACGGAATATCCCCCGCAAGAACATCTGGTGGTGCATTAGAAGTCGGCGCCGCAACAGGGGGAGCCTCTGCTGTTTGACGTTGAGCAACAGGAGGTGGTTTATGAAAATGATGCGTAATATGACGCATAGGTGGGTTGGGCGGTGGAGGCACCACAATTTTCGGCGGCGGTATGAAAGGCGGCGGCGGCGGTATAATTTTCGGTGG
>JAFVHT010000063.1 GCA_017474285.1 Acetobacter sp. | reverse complement strand
GAAAATTCACTACAAGGAATTAGCGAACCGTGTTGATTATTTCAAAGGCAAAGAACAAGGAGTTTCAGCTATGTGTGATTTGATGGAAAATTTTCTCGCTAAAAGAGAAGCAAAAGCCCTCGAAGAAGGACGTGTTGAGGGACGTATAGAAGGGCTTGAAACAGGGCGTATTATTATTGCGCGTAAAATGCTGCGTGAGGATTTTGACCTTGAAGCAATATCGCGCATGACGGAGTTACCTCTTGACGAGGTGCGTCGTCTTTCGCTTGATTGTGAGGAAAATCACAAAAGAAAAAGTGATTATCACAATGTGTGATTTAATGGAACGCTTCAGCGCTAAACATACAGAATATCATGCTACTTCTTGTTTTTTGTGGCTTTAAAAAGGTCTTACTTTAAGCAAAGAGAGCAGAAAACAGCGTTAAAACAAAACATTCTACCACGACGGCACAACAGCCGAGAACATCGCCTGTATAACCACCGAGACGCGTGCGGGCGTTATGGGCAATCCCCCAAACAACGGCAGCCGTTACAAAAATCGGGGTTGTGAGGTCAAGGGTTATTTTATAAAGCGAATAGGGGATAACAAAACAAAAAGAAAGCGTTAAAACAACATAAAAAAAGCTAAAAAGCCAAAAAGCCCCTATCAAAGCACGGCGAGGCAATGGAAAAAGTGTGGCAGCAAGCCCATTATTGCGGGCAGGAGGTAAAAAAACAGGGAGGCTCACTATCGCCATACGAGCAAGCCCTCCGGCAAGTCCGCAAGCAAAAGGGGCAAGCATTGCGCCCATCGAAAAAGAAGCAAGCGCACCGCACCGGATACCATAAGAAAGGCATAAGGCAATAACGCCATAACTGCCAATATGGCTATCACGCATAATCATGAGCCTTTGTTCAGGCGTTTGACCGCCAAATCCATCAGCCATATCGGAAAGCCCATCTTCATGGAGGGCACCTGTGAGGAACGCTTGTGCAGCAAGGGCACAACACGCTGCCACCAGAGGCGGCACGTGAAGCATTTCTAAAATCCATAAAATCCCGCCTGTAAATCCGCCAATACAGAGCCCTAAAAGGGGCCAGCACCAAAGTGAACGCGCAAAAGGCAGAGGCGCTTCGTGATGATCGTCGGAAGGGGGGAACAACCACGAAACGGGGAGACGGGTTAAGAGGCTTAACCCACAGGCAAGATCAAGCAGTAAAGCGTTAAGAATACTCATAAAATTGATAAAATTTGTTAAAAATAGGCGAAAAAGGGGGATAAATAATAACGCCCTAACTATTTAACTCTATTTGACTATGACTATATTGACTATGATTATTTGACTATAATGTAGGAGTCGTAGAGTGAGAAAGACCCGCTTCTGTAAAACTCGCCATATGATTATGGCACGCGATAGCGGCTTTGAGAAGAGAAACAGCCAAAGCCGCACCTGAGGCTTCGCCTAAGCGTAAACCAAGCCCTAAAAGGGGGTCTAACCCAATGTGCGTTGCGAGGCTCTGTGTGCGTCCGTGGGGGGTAGACAATGGGATAAACACGTGTGAGCGAGCCCGTAGCCGTGGGGGTTGAGAAAAGCAAGAGGGGCGGCGGCGCACAGAGTGACAAACCCATCAAGAATAACGGGTATGTTTTTATAACGGGCTGCAAGCGTTGCGCCGAGAATGGCAGCAAGTTCATACCCCCCTAAACAACGGGCGATTTCTAAAGGCGCTAAAGGGGTATTAAAATAAGAAGTGTGACGGTGAAGGGCTTTATCAATAATCGCGGCTTTATGGGCGATTTTTTCATGGTTTAACCCGCTTCCATACCCGACCCAATCTTTGCCTGTTTGCCCTGTGAGGGCGGCAGCCATAGCTGCAGCAGCCGTTGTGTTACCGATTCCCATTTCTCCCAAACAAATCAGATCAGACTCAGGAGGAACAGCATGAAACCCTGTGATAACGGCTTTAAGAAAAAGCTCTTCCGTAAGGGCAGGGGCAAGGGTAAAATCAGCCGTAGGGCGTAAGTCTTCAAGACAAATAACGTTGAGTTTTGCTCCGACAACATGGGCAATTTGGTTAATAGCCCCGCCGCCTTGCTGAAAATGATGAACCATTTGTGCCGTTACGTCGCTTGACCAAGGCGAAACCCCTTGCGCTGTTACGCCATGATTTCCGGCAAACACAAGCACAGAAACATGGTTGAGTTGGGGGCGTTGGCGCCGTTGCCAACCGCCAAGCCATAGGGTGAGCTCTTCTAATCGACCAAGACTCCCTGCGGGTTTTGTGAGTGTGGTTTCTCGTAACGTAATAGCCTGTTGGGCTTGGTGGTCAACGTCTGGCAGTGTTGTGCAAAGCGTTTGAAGCCCAGAAAGATGAAGCCCAGAAAGAGAAAGTGGAGAAAATGGCGGCGTTAAAGGAGGCATGATGATGTGTTATTTGTGTTATTATAGGGGTGTTATCTTCAATAGGGTTAAATAGGGTTAAAACATAAAGTTCTGAGGGACAAGAAGATAATAAAAAGGATAATAAAAAGCACTAAAAAAACAAAATAAAAATAAAATAAAAAGAGAATAAGCAAAAGGGTAAAGAGAAAAGGGGATAAAAATAAATGAGAAAAAATAAGAAAAACAAAGAAATAAGGCTTCAAAAGGGAGCGAAAGGCTATAACGGTACTTTACTTGTGCTCGGCGGCGCTCGTTCTGGGAAAAGTCATTTTGCTGAAAACTGTATAAGAGCTTTACCGTCGCCTTGGGTCTATCTTGCAACAGGATGGGCTTATGATGAAGAAATGTACCAACGGATTACGAGGCATCAAGCCGATAGAGGTCATGAGGGTTGGTTGACGGTGGAGGAACCTTTAGAGGTGGGGCGTGTTTTACAACGCCATACGCATAGCCCTGTTTTGTTGGATTGTTTAACGTTATGGTTGACAAATCTCCTGTTAGAAAAGCACGATATTCCTGCCGCAACAACGGGATTATTAGAAAGCCTTTCGACCCGACAAGCGCCAACTGTGTTAGTGGGTAATGAGGTTGGGTTGGGCATTGTGCCGGAAAATGCTTTAGCGCGTCGGTTTCGTGATGAAGCGGGGCGTTTACACCAAGCGCTTGCCTGTGTTGTGGGGCAGGTTGTTTTTATGGCAGCAGGGCTGCCGTTGGTGTTGAAAAATGAGACAAAACCCCACAAAAAGCAGCGAAAACAACAGAAGTAAAAAAGAGGGTGTGTTATGAATAAGATTTTTGAGTTAGTAGAGTTTATGCCCTGAGTGCTGGGAAGCAATTTTTTCACGTAGTTATGATACAATTTTCCTCAACACATCCCCACCAATCACCCCCTCATCGTGCAAACAGGTTGCGAGGGCGTGGATCATGTCGTCTATCATGGCATCGGTATGAAACGGACCGGGGGTAATGCGTAGGCGTTCGGTGCCTTGGGGTACGGTGGGATAGTTAATTGGGGTTGCGTAATGCCCAAATTCATGTAACAGACGGTGGCTAATACGTTTGCAACGTTCGGCTTCTCCGATAGGAATGGGGATAATATGGCTCGGTGTGAGGGTAAATGGAATACCTGCCGCGCGTAATCGTTGTTGAAAAGTCGCTACACGTTCAAAAAGCGCTTCACGGCGCCAATGTTCAGCCCGTACTTTTTGCACGCTTACAAGGGCGGCTTTTGCCACAGTAGGCGGTAAAGACGTGGTAAAAATAAACCCTGCTGCGGTGGAACGTAAAAAATCAACAATACTCGCTGAGGCTGTAATATACCCCCCATGAACGCCAAAGGCTTTGGCTAAAGTTCCTTCAATAATATCCACTTCATCGGCAACGCCATCGCGTTCAGAAACGCCACCGCCTTTTTGACCATAGAGCCCTACGGCATGGACTTCGTCTAAATAGGTCAGCGCACCATAACGGCGGGCGAGGGTACAAATTCCCTTAATATCGGCAATGTCGCCGTCCATAGAATAGACGCTTTCAAAAGCGATGAGTTTAGGCGCATCTAAAGGTGCCGCTTCTAATTGAGCTTCAAGATCAGCTAAATCATTGTGTTTAAAAATAACGACTTCTGCCCCTCGTGCGCTTTTAATCCCTGCAATCATTGAGGCATGATTCAACTGGTCAGAAAAGCAAATCCATCCGGGCATAGATGATAAAATCGTTTGTAGGCTGGCTTGGTTTGACATATACCCCGAAACGAATAAAAGCCCCGCCTCTTTGCCGTGGAGAGTGGCTAATTCTGCCTCTAATGCGGCATGGAGGGGGCTATGTCCTGCAATGTTCCGCGTTCCACCAGAGCCAACGCCATGATCGCGAATAGCCGAAATAGCGGCTTCTTGCACTTCGGGCACAACGCCCATACCAAGGTAATCATTTGTTGACCAAACGATGACTTCGCGCTTTTCTAGGACACTTTTTTCAGGGGTCTTTTCAAGGCTCTTTTCAGGGTCTTTTTTAGGGGAATCAGGTTTAGGAGAATCAGGGGAAAGGCATTTTTCTTGTTCATAGAGAGGAAAGCGCTCTGCGATACGGGCAAGCGGCGTAAAAACACGATAACGCCCTTCTTGGCGGATATGATCAAGCGTGTTTTCACAATGGTCGTAAAACGGGTGGCGTGTATTCCTTATAATGGGTCTCACGCGAAAAATCTCCTTTGAGAGAAAATTGAATCATGAGCGTTTCTAATGCGTTTAGAAGAGTATTTTCTTTTTACAATCTCTTATATAGCCTATTTTTAGCGCTCTGTGTGGGGTTATTTACGCCTCTTTATCTGACATAAACCTCTATAACAGGTTTTTTGAGGGT
This sequence comes from Acetobacter sp., assembly GCA_017474285.1. GTDB lineage: Bacteria > Pseudomonadota > Alphaproteobacteria > Acetobacterales > Acetobacteraceae > Acetobacter. The sequence goes on along the minus strand of JAFVHT010000063.1, from coordinate 19,186 downwards.
TGATTTTGTCATTGTTGACATTTCAACTTGCGCTTCAGGTACCCCTGCCGCGATGATGCTTTGCATAATGGCTAATCCTTCGCCTTGTACAAGGTTAAGCATGGCTGATTGTTCCGTATTGAGGGCGTTACTTTGTGGCACCAAACAATGCACCATAAACAACACGGAACGCTTCCGCGCTAAAGCCTCATGCACAATGTTTTTAACCGGTTCTTTCCATTGTTCTTGGGGTGTGCCGGCTTGTATAACCATTAACGGGGGAACAGCAGGCGGCGCAGGGGCAGGCTCACTCTCAGGAATACGGGGCGGTCTGCCAGCGTTAGGGTCAAAAGTTCTTTGGTCTATGATCTTACAACCCGAAACCAAAAACGCCACTATAAGCCCGCTTATGAGGAAAGGGGAAAGAGGAGATCTGTTCATTATCTATATCTATCAAAATCTATCAAACTTTATAGGAACGTAATAAACGCACCTGAAAGCGATTCAAGTTCAAAAATTTAATAACGCTCAACATGTTTACTCAAACGTTAATACTCTATAACGAAAGCCTAAAAACACCAAAAAATTAAAATCAAAAAAATATTAGAAAATTAAAGATAAGGGTATTTTCTTATCTATGTTTTATCTATAGTTTCATTTTAGCCCTTATGTTAGGCTTATATTGGGTGTAAACTATTGGATAAAGCAATTAAACCCGTATTTTTTTGGTTATTTCTACTATAGAGCTATCTACAAAACGGAATGAGTTTGTTACACTGTGAAAAGTTAAACTTTATGAAACTCTAAACGGCGTTATGAGGAGAAAAGCATGACTGTCAAAATTGCAATTAATGGCTTTGGTCGTATTGGTCGCCTTGTTTTGCGCGGGATTATTGAAAGCGGGCGTACCGATGTGGTGCCTGTTGCCATCAATGATTTAGGCAGTGTCGAGGATAACGCGCATTTATTAAAATATGATAGTATTCATGGTCGATTGCCGGCAGAAGTGCACGTTAAGGGAAATACGCTGGTTATTTCTGCTAATGGGCGCACGTGGGGTCCTATTACTGTTTCAGCGGAGCGTGACCCATTAAAAGTGCCGTTTCATGGTATTGATGTGGCGATGGAGTGCACGGGGCTTTTTACGTCGCGTGAAAAAGCGGCGCAATTACTTAAAGCGGGGGCGCGTAAAGTGCTTGTTTCTGCTCCTGCGACTGACGTTGACGCTACGATTGTTTACGGCGTGAACGATTCTGTTTTAACGCCACAAATGGAAATCGTTTCTAACGCTTCCTGTACAACCAATTGTTTAGCGCCTGTTGCCAAAGTTTTAGAAGAGGTTTTTGGTATTGAATGTGGCTATATGGTCACGATTCACTCGTATACAGGTGATCAAAGGGCAGTTGATACCCTCCATAAAGATTTACGTAGAGCGCGTGCCGCGGGTTTGAATATGATCCCAACGTCAACAGGGGCTGCGCGGGCGGTTGGTCTTGTGCTTCCTCAATTAAAAGGGAAGTTAGACGGCACGGCTATCCGTGTGCCGACGGCAAATGTCTCTGTTGTGTCGTTAGATTTTATCCCCCGTAAAACGCCCGTAAGCGTTGAGGCTGTTAATAACGCCATTAAAGAGGTGGTTGAGTCGGGAGTGATGAAAAACGTTTTAGCCTATTCTGACGTCCCGCTTGTTAGTTCAGATTTTAACCATTCGATAGCCTCTTCAACGTTTGACGCCACCCAAACAACCCTTATTGACGGTGGGCGGTTAGTGCGTATTTGTGCGTGGTATGATAACGAATGGGGCTTTTCTAATCGTATGTCAGATACGGCTGCTTTATTGGGGAAACGCTCATGACCGATTGTTTACCTTTTGATACCCTCGATAAACTTGATCCGCAAGGGAAGCGTATTTTAGTGCGGATTGATCTGAATGTGCCTGTCAAAGATGGGAAAGTGATTGATCAAACCCGTATTGATCGGATTGTTCCCACTGTTCGCGAGCTCCTTGAAAAAGGCGGGCGCGTTATTTTGCTTAGCCATTTTGATCGCCCTCAAGGGAAATTTGTCCCTGATATGTCGTTACAACCTATTGCCATAGCGTTAGCCACGGCTCTCGGTCGCCCTGTGAGTTTTGTACATGATTGCATTGGGGAGGAAGCGGAAGCTGCAACGCTTCTCCTTAAAGATGGGGAAGTATTGTTACTTGAAAACACGCGTTTTCACCCAGGTGAAGAAAAAAATTGTCAGGACTTATCTGCCTCTTTAGCCCGTTTAGGTGACGTTTACGTCAATGATGCGTTTTCTGCTGCCCATCGAGCACATGCTTCCACGGCAGGCGTTGCGGAACATTTACCGTCTTTTGGGGGGCGTTTAATGGAAGCAGAGTTACGCGCTCTTTATACTGCTCTTGAAAACCCAGAACGTCCTGTAGGCGCAATTATTGGCGGGGCAAAAGTCTCAACCAAATTGGCTTTATTAAGTAATATGATTGAAAAAGTCGATATGCTTGCCATTGGTGGCGCTATGGCAAACACGTTTTTAGCGGCACAAGGTATTTTTGTCGGGTTATCCCTTAAAGAAGAGGAAATGTTTGAAACGGCGCAAAACATTATGAAAAAAGCCGCCGAACGCCAATGTGATGTGGTTCTGCCGATTGATGTTGTTGTGGCGCAAGAAATTCTGCCTAATGTGCAGACGCATATTGTGCCCGTCAAAGCAATTCCAGCAGGGTGGATGGTGCTTGATATAGGTCCAGAAACTTCAGCCCTTATTAACAAAAAACTTGCAGACTTAAAAACACTTGTTTGGAATGGTCCACTTGGTATTTTTGAACTTCCGCCTTTTGATGCGGGCACCAACGCCGTCGCCCAAGAAGCAGGGCGTTTGACCACTGCGGGAAGCCTGAAAACCATTGCCGGTGGGGGGGATACTGTCGCCGCTTTACGCCACGCTGGCGCTTTGCATGAAATGACATATGTCTCCACTGCGGGCGGTGCGTTTTTGGAGTGGTTAGAGGGGAAAATCCTTCCCGGGTTGACGGCTATTAGTACAACATTAGAAAAAACCTTATCCATTTAAGAGATGATGTAAAGTTAAGAGATGAGGTAAGAGGTTTTTAGGAGGGTTAAACCTGCAAGGTGTGTTAAGGGTGGGCTATTATATTCCCTTAACGCGCCTACAATAGGCATAAAGTAGTGTTGTATAAAGATGCATAAATAAGAAAAGGGCGTTATTTCCATGTTAGGGTTAAAATTACGAGAAGAATTTCAAGGGGATCACTTAAAAGGCACAGCGATTGAACTTGCGACCAATAACCAAGACGGTGCAACTCAAATTGCGGCGGGAAAATTCCTTGAAATTACCTATCCAACGCGTGATCTTTTGCAAGCAATTGAAGCCGTTTCCTCTAAAAACTTAAAGGAAGAAAAAGGGCGTCCCGTCGTTGTTATTGGGGAGCGGGGAAGTGGGAAGTCACACCTTATGGCAGCCCTTTACCATGTGGTACAGACGCCAGATTTGGCGCAAAAATGGTTAGATCATTGGGCTGCTCGGCTTAATGATGCCTGTATAAAATCATTTATAAAGTCATTAACGCTCCGTCAGGAGAAAATGCACGTTATTTGTGAAAATATGAATGACCATAATTACAACGCTTTATGGGACGTGCTTTTTAACAATCTTTCTCAAGGTCAACTGATAAAAGGACAATGGCTTGCTACGAAAACAGTAGTGCCCTCTAAAAATTTGATTCTTCAATTATTAGAGTCTCAACCTGCGATACTCATCCTTGATGAGTTTCAAACGTGGTATGATTGTCTCGAGGGAAAGCAGCAAGAATGGGCATTTAGTTTTATTCAAATGTTGTCAGAAATTGCTCAAAACCATCCTGATCGGTTTGTATTGGTGGTTTCTGTACGCAACGGAGAAAGTAACGCCTATCAACAAGTGCATCGCCTTACCCCTGTACGTATTGATTTTAAAGCCGGCGGTACACCCGAAGAAATTTATAAAGAGCGGTGTCATATGTTGATTCATCGCTTATTTGAAAATCATGCCCATATAAGAGAAGAGGATATTATACGGCTTATAACACCCCATATGAACGAATATTTTAGGCTGTGCGCGGTTTCTCCTTCTGAACATGCGCGTTGGCAGCAAGAATTTATAGATTCTTATCCCTATTCTCCTCATCTTTTACGCCTGCTTGAAGAACAGGTTTTAATGGCGACGTCGGCACAAGATAAACGTGACCTTATTCGCATTTTAGCCGCTCTCTATAAAAGCCGTGGTCATCTTGTACCTCTTTTAACAGCAGCTGATTTTTGCCTTGATGGTGAAACGGAAACGCAAGAAATGCTCGCTTTGCTTGATTCGGTTTCTAACGATCATTATCGCAAATTAAAAGATACAGCTCTCCAAAATATGCTTTCTGTAAGCGATACAGTTTTACCCCCCCCCCATTTGGCGGAGATTATCGCCGCTTTATGGCTTCGCTCTATCACGGATGGGAACCGTGTTGGGGCTACACCTGAAGAACTTCAACTTGATATTACCCGCGATAAAGCCATTGATGACAATGCGTTCTCTGTTGAACTAAATACCGTTGTTGAAAATAGCTTTAATATTCATAAAGAAAATAGGCGGCTTGTTTTTCGCACAGAAGAAAACCCGCGTGCGAAACTCCTTGCTTATGCACGTAATGATAAGCACTTTATCGATCATTCTGATCAAGAGCATTTAGCCAAACAAATTGAGTATGTTATAGGGGATAAGGCACCGCAATGCCGTGTTATTGCCTTGTTACCTTCTTGGCGTACAGATCCGTGGTCACACGTCAAGGAAACAGATCGCCCTAAAGCGTGGCAAGATGACCGATTGCCTATTCTTGTTTTGCCAGAACCGCCCGAAACGTTAGACCGTCCATTAGAAGAAATCCTTGGTGTTTGGCTTAAAGAGCATGTCAGCCAACGTCGTAATACCATTCGCTTTTTGCTTCCAAAACCTGATGCAGGCAAAACATTTGCTGATCGCGATCTTCTTATTGACGTTCGCGCAGACATGACAGCGCGAAAATGGGGTGAGGAGGAAAAGAGCAAATCAGCCTCTAAAGGGGAATATAGTAAGCTTCAACAAGAGTTTGAAAGAGCAATTCGTCACACTTTACGGGAACGGTTTAACCGCTTTGTTGTATTAGAACGTTGGTCTTATCAAAATCCGACACAAACAACATTAACGATGAAAAGACTCACCCAGCATGGTGAGAAAATTCCTACTGATATTGAAGAAATAATCATCAGTGGAGATGTGTTTGATTTTATGGCTTTTGAAGATTTTGTTTTAGAATTGGCACGTAAAAACGCCTCTTTAAGTGTCCTTTTACGTGATTTGTGTGAACCACGCCCTAACGGTCAGCTTTGTATTCCTTATCTCGGCGAAACCAATATTAAAGAACGTGTCGCAAACCTTTGTGCGCAAGGGGATATTGCTCTTGAACTTGGCGGGAGTGAAACATTACAAGTGACTTCTCAGACAAGTTCTGACGATAAAAACACAGAAAGTAAGCGCTTTATCTCAAAATTGTCGCCTTATACAGGGCGTAGCCTTCAGAAGGTCATCTTAAAACTTCCTGAAACAATGCCGGTGACTGGAGGTGCTGTGCATGAACCGCCTTCAACACCATTTTCACCCTCTCAAAATGGTACACTTTTTCAACAGGGAGAGGAAACAAAAGGGGAGGAAACAAGCACACCTCACCCCTTTAAGACGGGTGAGAACAGCAATACCCTTAACACATTGGCACCTTCGCCGGCACCAAAACAAACACAGCTCTCGTTAACGCCTTATGAATCGCCTGCGACATCACCGCTCAATCTTGTGGGGGAATTAGAACGTTGGGGGATTAACGCAACCACGCCTTTAACAGAGATTACACTCAAAATAACGGAAGCTAATGGCGCGCAAATCAAAGAGCTTCTCACAAAACTGCCTGACGGCATGCGTTTTGCACTGCACTTAAAGAAGGAAACGCTCTAATGCCGTTTGATTTAGCTGCTTTACAGGCATTAACTCAGAATTCCTCTCAACAAACATGGGCCTTCATTAAAGAGCAATGTCTTGACATAGCCACCCAGCCCCTTTCGATAGAGGAAGCAGCATGCCAAGTGCGCCAAAGAGAAAGCGAAATCGGCAAATTTGATAATTTTTTATCGTCTATCGGGTGGGAGTTATGGTTTTCTTTTGAGCAAAATATGCCCCACACAGCCGAACGCCTCATCGCATGGTGGGCAGAATCTGATGCGGCAAAAGCGATTTTAATTCTTGACGGCTTGTCGTTGCGTGAAATGCCGTGGTTGATTGAAGGGGCTAAAACCCATGGTTTTACTCTGAAAACATGCACAGCGTACGCTTCCGAATTGCCGAGTGATACAAATAGTTTTGCGAAAGCCCTTGGCTTTGCAAGCCGTAGCCAACTTGAAAACAACGGCGGCAACGCAAAAGGGAAATTCTCTAATGCCTCGACAGAGAGCATGAACCTCCCATGGGAAGATTGTGCCGCATTAGTGAAAAACCAGCCGCAGCCTCATTGGTTTTTTTGGCACCATTGGCCCGATACTGAACTGCATCATCTTGTCGAACAAGGGCAGGGAAAGGGGCTTGATGACCTAACCCAACAAGCAGCGAAGCAGCTTACAAGCCCTGCGTTTTGGGCGTTTGTTACACATTTGGCACAAAGGCGTCAATTAGTCATAACGTCAGATCATGGTTACGCTGCAACGGGAACTTTTGCCGATGCAGAGGGAGAGGTTGGCAATTTTTTGAAAAAAACCTTTGCTGCCCAACGTTATACAAAAGGCGCAAGCCATAAAGCGAGTGATAAACAGAGCGGAGAAACACAGCAAAACGGGCTTTATGGTCCTTTTGTGCCGCCGGTTGCTCTTACGCTTACAACGGCACATGGCACCTATTCTTTAGCGTTAGGGCGTAGAAAATGGAAGTGCCAAGGGGGCTACCCTACTTTAACGCATGGTGGGCTTTCTTTATTAGAAACGCTTTCCCCCTTTATAGAGCTTGAAAAACGCTAAAAACGCTAACGCCTCAAAATTTCTCAATTCAAAATTAAAGGAAACGACCCTTATGGTGAGCAAAAAAGATCAGCGCACGCAAGAAATTGCTAAACTTGTGGGGGCAGGGAAAGAAATTGCCCTAGAAACCGTTGATTTTGCCGACCCAAACCGCCCTTTAACCTGCCTTGAAGTTGATTTTCCGATTTTACCTGTGAACGAAATTGCAAGTATTGAGGCGGCGAGTAGCGTCAGTAAACCTGTTTACCAAATGTCCAAATGGTGGGCGCGCCGTTGCTCAAGCGTGTTTCGCACTTTATTGCTTGCTGCAGCGGCTAAAGCGCCAGAGGATCACACGCATGCTGCCCATCATGTGTGGGCGCATTATTACGCCAACCATGCCAAAAAAGGCGCGTTTTCACACCTCAAAGTAGCGGATATTTTTATGGGCGGCGGCACCACCTTACTCGAAGGCGCGCGGTTAGGTATGTCCATGTTCGGGAACGATATAAACCCCGTGGCGTATTTTGTGGTACAGCAAGAATTAGCGGATATTAACATTAAAGACGTTCAAAATTTGTTAGCTGACGTTGAAACCGCTGTTAAACCCCATATTATGCCTTACTATTCTTGTGACGGACCGAATGGCGAAAAAGGCATATGGACTCACGTGCCAACGCAAAAAACCATGCCGCCAGATTTTGATCCGCTTTCCATTCCGTGGGAGGAACGCCCTCATTATCATTATGAGGGACCAGAACAAATTTACACCTTTTGGGGCAAACATGCGCCATGCCCTGCCACAGGTTGCGGGCACCGTACGCCCCTCATAAAAAGCCCGCTTATTGCCTATAAAACTTTGAGTCTTGCGTTTTATCCCCATAGGTGCGAACACTGCGGGAACGCTTTTGATATTGAGCCCCATGAAGCCCGTATTGCCTCCGATGTGCCTTTTGTTCTAGCGCCAGACCATAAGCCTTTTGCGGTGCTTTTAGCAAATGGGCAGGTAACTTGCCCCCGTTGCCGCACAACAGGAATTGTAAAGTTAGGGAAAAAAGAAACTAAAAAAGTTACATTTAGCTTGCTATTGCGTGAATTTTGGTTAAAAGGCTGCCCCGACAAAACGCCAGACGGTACGCCTTATGGCGGGGCGGCACAAGATATGCCCGACGCCACAGGGGCCTGGATAAACGCGCGCGCGGCTCAAGACAATGCGCAAAATAACGATCAAATAAACAGCCCTTTTATAGAAGTACGTGGTGATCTCCCGCCTTTTTTGCATTTGGAAATATTAGACAACACAAAAACAAACCCCGAAACCAAACCGCAAAACACTGCGTTGACGGGGATTATTCCCAAAAACGGTTTTTTTATTTGTGCTGCTTGTGGCGGAGAGTACAAAGTGTTAGAGGCTATTAAAACAAGCCAAAAAACAGCGCCTATGGCGGCTTATGCCGTGCAAGGTTATGCGCCGTTAAGAAAGAAAGAGGGCAAAGCCTATAACGGGCGGTTTTTTGCGCCGTTTACGCAACAACACGCTGCGCAATATAACGCCGCGTGTGCCGAATGGGAAGCGCGCAAAAACACAGATTTAAAAGACTATTATCCGCTTTCAGAAATTCCCTATGGTGTAAGACCTCACCTCATGGATAATTTGCCAAGTTTTGGCTTTACCCATTGGTGGATGATGTTTAACCCGCGTCAATTATTGGTCCATGCCCAACTTTTGAAAGCCATCACCACAGTGGGGAACTACGCGCCCGAAGTACGGAATTATGTGCTCGGCGCGTTTCAGCAGTATTTACGAAATCAGTGCTTATTTACAATTTGGAATATTCAAAACGATATACTAGAACCTCAATTTGCGAATAATAATTTTGCTTCTAAAAACACACCGGTTGAAAATTGTGTTTTTCATACTTTTGGTCGAGGAAATTGGACTACGTGTAGTCAGAAAATTATTGAAGGGCGTCTTTATACCCGAAACCCTTGGGAGTTGTTCAGTAAAGCCTATTTTGCGCGTAAAGACCCAGAAAAAGCGGCTTCTATTCAAGGCAAAAGTGAAAAAATTTATCCGCAAGACCCTCTGCCGCCTTATAGGGCAGTGTTGCGTTGTTTGTCCTCAACCGATTTGAAAGATTATGAGCCGCAAAGCCTTGATTTGGTCATAACCGACCCTCCTTTTGGGGATTTGCTTTTTTATGCTGATCTCTCTGATTTTTTCTATGTGTGGTTACGGCTTGCGTTTCAAACGCCAGCCCTTAAAAACACGCCTAATGCGCCGTATTTTGAAGCGCCTTACACGCCCAAAGCATTAGAAGTGGTGGCTAATCGGGCGAGAAATCCTGATGACCCGAACGGGTTTTATCAACGCCTGCTCACGCAATGTTGGAAAGAGGCACACCGCACGCTCAAAGACGGCGGGCTTTTAGCTTTTGTTTTTCACCATAGCGCCGATAAGCCTTGGGTTGCTGTTTTGGAATCTCTGTTTGAGGCAGGTTTTTACCTTGTGGCGACCTATCCTGTGCGTTCAGATCAAATGGGTGTTGCTTTTGGCTCTAAATCTATTGAATATGATATTATTCACGTCTGCCGTAAGCGGTTAGAAACGCCCAAAAAAGTCAGTTGGGCAAAAATGCGGCGGGAAGTGATGAGCGATGTGCGCCATTTAGAAACATTGCTCACCAACCATGAAAAAGAGGGCTTGTCCCAAGCCGATAGTCAAGTGATCCGACGCGGTAAAGCGTTAGAATATTATTCCAAACATTATGGGCAAGTGTACATTGATGAAGAACGCGTGCTTTCGGTAGAAGAGGCGTTAGTCGGCATTAACCAGATCATCGATGAAGACGTGACCGATGAGAAAAACCCTTTACCGAACCGTATTGAGCCCCATACACGTTTATTTTTACGGATTTTTAAGGGAGAAACAGAAATTAAACGGGATCATATGCAAAAACTCCTCCGTGGTACAGGAGTAACGCCGCAAGAATTTATAAAACGCGGGTGGTGTACCCAAGCCAAAGGGGAAAAAATTTTTGCACAGGTAGACCCGTTAGAGTTTGCCAAAGCGTGGCACGGCAAACATAAGTGCAAACTGATCTCGGATTTAGATCAAGCCCTTGTGTTAATCGGTGCCTGTTATAATAACAGCGGCATGAACGCTAAAGAGACCCTAACAAACGCCAATTTTAAGCCGCATCAGGCGTTAGGGGCTCTCTTAGGGTGGTTAAGCCAACAAAGTGTTGACCCGCTGACGCAGGCAGCGGCAAAAAGGGCTTCTTCTATTTATAATGTATGGAAAACCCATAAAGACGCACAAGAAGCAGCGCTTGAGAAAGATAAAGCACAAGGCTCACTTTTTGAAGATCCGTAACGTGTTGAAAGAGGTTTTGAAAGAGCAGATACCATGAAAGAATTACGCGATACCGTTTGGCAACGCCGCGGAATAAGTTGGCTTTGGGATAACACCGCGCTCGATCATGTTTGTAAGGCGCATGAGGTGGGGAGTTTGCGCCAATTTTTACAAGCCACTTTATATGGAGAAGAGTACCCAAAAGCCACAGGATGTTCTCTTGAGCGTTCCCTTGAGCGTTCTTTTGGACGTGCCTTTGTGGTTGGTGGACTTGACACAAGCCTTGATTTGCTAACACCCGAAGAGGCAAAAACATGGTTACGGGAAGACATAAAAAAAGCCATAAAAGCCTTTCAACAACGATGGGCTGAAGGGGCAGCGTTGATTTTTTGGCTACCACGCGGGGACTCACGTTTTGACATTTCCTCAACAGACGTGCTGACATGGCGGTGTCGACCGCCTTATGGGGATAAAATAGATTTTGGGCGTATTCTTTGGGGACAATGTGATTATCCGCAACACATTATGCAAGGGGATAAAAAGATAGGTTTTTTTTATCCCAGATTGTCTTAAGGAAAATTTAAGGAAAATCAAGAGAGAGGATAAACCCTAAGAATAAGGGTGTATAGGCAAAAAATGTCTTTTCAAAAAGGTGATCGTATTACCCATCGAGAATATGGGGCGGGTATAGTTCTCGAAAGCCCCTGTGATGGATATATTCAGGCTTTTTTTATCAATGGAGGCGGGGAAAGACGGGTTCCTTGTGAGACACTTCAAAAAGATATTCCTCGTAATGAGCGCATTTTACGCGCTGTACAAGGCGGAACAGAACGAGCACGGCGCGCGCGACTTTCTTACGAAGCCTATGCTTTGCCGATTATGGATGATGCTTCGGCGCTTACTTCGGCGAAAATTGATTTATTACCGCATCAAATTGTGTTGACTCATCGTGTGGCAACCGCTTCCCCGCGTCGGTTTTTAATTGGTGATGAAGTAGGGCTTGGCAAAACCATTGAAACCGCTCTTATTGTGCGTGAATTGGCAAGCCGTGGCGAATTAAATCGCGCACTTATTATTGTGCCTGCTGGGTTGGTGCATAATTGGCACCGCGAATTAAACGAAGTTTTTGCCCTGAATTTTGAAGTTTTCGGCGCGGAGGGGGATATTACAGACCGCAAAACAAACGCTTTTGCCAAACATGATCGACTTATTGCGAGTATTGATACGCTAAAAACTGCTGCGCGTATGAAACGCCTCTTAAACGCTCCTCTCTGGGATCTCGTTATTTTTGATGAAGCGCACCATATTAACGCTGAACGTAACGGGAAAAATATCCGCAAAACACAAAAATATAAACTCGCTGAACTCATAAAAGACCGCACACGTGATTTAATTTTGTTGTCGGCAACACCCCATAAAGGCAAGCATTTTCCTTTTTGGATGTTGGTGCAATTACTAAACCCCACGCTCTTTAACACGCCTGAGGATATGCTGGAGCACCGTCATCGCTTAAATGCCATTATGTTTCGGCGTACAAAAGCCGATGCGTGTGCGCCTGATGGCTCGCCTTTGTTTGCACGGCGTATGGTGCAAACCGAGTCATTTGTGATGGGCGAGGCGGAAAAACGCTTTTACGAACATTTAAGAGCCTATTTGCAAGAGGGATTTAACCTTGCTAAACGGCAGGGAAATCGCGGGCGCGCTTTGGGGTTTCTTTGGCGATTTTCCAAAAAATAGCCGCTTCAAGTTTTGCCGCTGTTGGAGGTACGCTTAAGCGCCGTTTGTTAATGCTTGTGGTGCATGAAGCACTTTTATGCGATAGAGATCTCGATATTGAAGGGCGAGAACGCCTCCTCGAAGAAGCGCGTACTTTAATACACGAGCAATATGCTATTAGCCACGATGTGATGGGGCGCAGTGAAGTTGAGCGTATTTTGGCAGATTTGAAATATCGCTTACTTAAAAAACTTGATGAAGAGGCATTAGAACAAGCCTCTGACTCAGAGGCAGATGAAATGTTTGCTTTAGGGGCAGAGGAATCCGCTGCCGATTCTGTGCAGTGTCATCTCCCTGAAGAGCGGTTACGAATAAGGGAAGTGTTAGACGCTTTTCCACAATACCGAGAAACAAAAGTCCAAAAATTACTCGATGCGTTGGAGAAAATTTGGCACGACAATCCCGATGAAAAAATTGTTATTTTTGTGACCTATTTAGGCACAGTCGATTTAGTTGCCCGTGAAATAGAGCAGGCTTTTCCTCAACAAGGGGTGGTGGTGTTACGTGGTGGCGATCACGGCGCAAAAATAGCAGCAGAACGCAAATTCCGCCAAAAAAATGGTCCGCGTGTGTTGGTGTGTACAGCAGCGGGACGGGAGGGGATTAACCTGCAATTTGCGCGTATTTTGTTTAATTTTGATTTACCATGGAATCCGATGGACCTTGAACAGCGTATAGGGCGTATTCATCGTTATGGGCAAAACCATACGGCACAAGTGTATAATTTGGTGTTGTCCGATACCATTGAGGGGCGCATTTTTCTTTTATTAGATGAAAAACTCAAAGAAATTGCCCGCACAGTAGGTAAAGTCGATGAGGGAGGTAATGTTGCTGAAGATTTACGGGCACAAATTTTAGGGCAATTATCCGAACGGCTGGATTATAACGAGATCTATCAAACGGCTTTATCAGATCCTGAATTAAAGCGGACACGACAAGAGCTAGAAACTGCCCTTTCAAACGCTAAAGAAGCGCGGGAAGTGGTTTTTGATTTGTTTCAAGATCTTGAGGGGTTTAGCCTTGATGAATATAAGCCTTTTTCGGACGTTTCAACAAGCCTTGAAAAAGTGGCGCAGTTTTTAAGTGAAGCATTAGCCGGACAAAACAAACGCTTCAAAAAAATTGATTCAGAAACATACGAACTCATACACTCTGACCAACCTAACCAACCGCGAAAACGCTTTACTCTGAAAAGAGAAAACGCCACCAATAATGAACAATTGGATCTTTTGGGATTGGATCACCCCCTTGTGCAACAAGAACTTGAGCATTGGCGCAATTGTCCCGAAGAAGACATAGGAATTGCCGTGCTCGCCGAGGTAGAAGCGCCCGTTATTTTATCTATTTGGCGGGTGGAAGTCTCTGCGCAGCAGGGGGAACGCCGCGTTATGATTCAACCTATCGCCATGAAACAAGACGGCACTCGTGTGCCTTTTGTTGAACAAAATTACGAAACTTATTTTAACGCACCTCCCACAACACCCCCATTAACGTTATCACAACGTTTAGAATTCCTGACCAATACCATCGAACCTGCTTTACAAAGAGAACTTAAACACAAAGGTATTCTTTCAAGTGATAAAGCCGATAAAAAAGATTATTCCCTGAAACTTATCGGGTATATCGAAATAAAACCCTTAACTTGTTAGGGGCGGGGGAGAATACGCCTCTAAAACCCTTAAGAAGGCGAAGAAAAAGAAATTCTTGAGTCGTCTATAGTCATGGGAAAAGACGAATATCGTCGCAATCCTCAATTAAGGCGTGATCACACTATCTTATGCTCGCCTGAACACCTGACACCGTTCGAAAAAGCCAAAATTAGGACGGTATTTAGGCATCACGACTATTTTGGAGAGTTGCAACCAGAGGACAAACCAGAACTTTGGGAAGAATATACGGAAGGTGAGTATTTATGAGAGGGTAAGAATTTAGACAAGATGCCTGTGTAGGTAATTACGTGTGTAGGAATTACGTCATTTTTAATGATAGATTTAAGTTTAAATATTCCCGGATTTTCTGCACCGCTAACATCTCAAGATTACGATGAGTCTGGTGTTTTAGACATGTTTGACAAGATGATACCAAAAGAGCATGAAACGATGGGCGGTGATGATAATTATAAATTTAGTCCTTCAGTAGATAGAGGAGGAGGGATAAAGTCTTTTCGTGTTGAGAGACCTTAAATTTTTCACATTTAGTTATGATGCTGCTAATATCTCTAGAGAGTTTCTCTTGCTTTTTGCCATTTTTTAACGCATCAGAAAAATTTTGCCTTAGATTAGAATATTAGAAAATTAAAGCGTTTCAAAACATGTGGGGGAAAACCTAAAAATGCACCGACAGGTAGAGCAAACAGAACAGGTAGAGAGTTTTCGCCTATATGGCGAGGATACAGGAAGCCCTTTTCTTTTTGTGAGTGATCATGCGGGGCGGAAAATTCCCTCTTTTTTAGCAGATTTAGGGGTAAGTGAGGCAGTGCGTGCTACCCATATTGGGTGGGATATTGGGATTGATGGCGTGGGGCAGGTTTTAGCGAAAAAACTTTCGGCTTTGTTAATTGAACAGCAATATTCTCGCCTTGTTATAGATTGTAACCGAGCGCCCGGACATCCGACGTCAATTGTCTCGGTCAGTGATGGGGTGGTGATTCCTGCGAATCAGAACATAAGCCCTGAAGAAAGAACATGGCGCGAACAGGCTATTTTATTTCCCTATCATGATCGTATTACGCAAGAACTTGATAAACGCCAACACCAAGGGCGCGATACTCTTCTCGTGGCGTTACATAGTTTTACGCCAATTATGGATGGGTTTGCGCGTCCGTGGCATGTCGGTGTTTTACATAATAGAGACGCTCGTTTCGGCGCGATTATGTTCCGGTTGTTACAGGCGGAAGGCTTTACTGTTGGGGATAATGAGCCCTATCGGCTGACCGATTTTTCTGATTATACAGTGCCTTTTCACGCTGAAAAACGCTCTTTACCCTATTTAGAGATAGAAATACGCCAAGATCTGATTAGTTCTGTTCAAGGGCAAGAGGAATGGGCAGAACGTTTGTCGCGGTTGTTACCGCACGCATGGCAAGAATTTCAGACGATTTATGGGTGAAGTATAGGAGAGAGGCTTTGTTTATATATGATTATTTAATTGTTGGTAGTGGATTATTTGGTTCTGTTTTTGCACATGAAGCGAAAAAACTCGGGAAATCTGTTCTTGTTATTGAACGTCGCGATCATATTGGCGGTAATATTTTTTGTGAAGAAAAAGAGGGGATCAATATCCATAAATATGGACCGCATATTTTCCATACGTCTTATCACGATGTTTGGGATTATGTGAATCAATTTGTAGAGTTTAATGGCTTTGTTAATGCACCAATAGCCAATTATAAAGGTGAGCTTTATAATCTTCCGTTTAATATGAACACATTTTCAAAATTATGGGGAGTTATAACACCTGCAGAAGCTGCAGCAAAAATTGCTGAACAGCGTGCTGTTATCAAAGGTGAGCCGAAAAATTTGGAAGAACAAGCAATTTCACTTGTTGGCACGGATATCTATACGAAGCTTATCAAAGGTTATACAGAAAAACAATGGAAGCGGAGCTGTACGGAGCTTCCCTCCTTTATTATTAAACGATTGCCTGTTCGTTATACGTTTGATAATAATTATTATAATGATTTGTATCAGGGTATTCCTATTAGGGGGGGATATAATAAGTTGATTGAGGCGCTTCTTGACGGTATTGAGGTGCGTATGGGTGTAGATTATCATTTGTCCCGTGCTCTATATGAAAATATGGCAAAAAACATTGTTTATACCGGCGCTATTGATGCTTATTTTGGGTATCGATTAGGACAGCTTGAGTATCGTGGTCTTCGCTTTGAAACGGAACGTTTGGAGAAAGAAAATCATCAAGGTGTTGCTGTTATGAATTATACAGAGCGAGAAGTTCCTTATACACGTATTATTGAGCACAAGCATTTTGAATTTGGGACGCAGCCTGTTACGTATGTAACGAAGGAATATCCAGCAGATTGGAAACCGGGTGAAGAAGCGTATTATCCCGTCAATGATGCGCGAAATCAGACTCTTTATCGGCAATATGCCGATATGGCGGCAAAAGAGAAAAATGTTATATTTGGCGGTCGGTTAGCTGAGTATAAATATTATGATATGGACGATATTATTAAAAGTGCTTTAGAGTGTGTTAGAAAAAATGTATCATTATAATAATGTAATGATTGTGGAGGCAAATGAGTAAGATTTTAACGATTTCTATAGCGGCGTATAATGTTGAAAAGACAATTGATCAATGTCTTTCATCTTTTTTAACGTCAAAATATTTAGATGATATCGAATTACTGGTTATCAATGATGGCTCTACGGATAAGACAGCAGAAATAGTCAGCCAATATCAAGAAAAATTTCCGAATAGCATAAAACTTGTGAATAAAGAGAATAGCGGTTATGGGTCGACAATCAATACATCTCTTCAGCTTGCTACTGGGAAATACTACAAAACAATAGATGGTGATGATTGGGTTCATGCCGATGAGCTAGATCGTTTAATAGAGTGTTTAAGAAAAACATCGGCAGATATGATTGTTAATAAATACAATTGTGTTTTTCCTGATTATATAAAAATAAGTCGTTTTTATTATGATGTACAAATTGGGAAAAAATATGTTTTTAATGAATTGACCGAGTTACCAAAAATGCGCTTCGATATGATTCAAATGCATGCAACAACAGTCAACACTGAAAAGTTAAGAAGCGTTGCTATGAAAGTGACAGAAAAATGTTTTTATATCGATACAGAATTTATTTTTTTTGTGGCTCTAGCGAGTAATGCGATTGAGTTTCATGATAGCTGTGCTTATCAATATAGATTAGGTCGTGATGGTCAGAGTGTATCTCCAAAAGGGATTTATCGTTATATTCAAGATTTAATAACAGTAACGCTTTGTTTAATGTCATTATTTAATAAAATAAAATCCACCCTTGAGGAGGGGTACAAAAAGGATTATTTGTTTAAAGTTATTGAGTCTAGATATATTTTGATCATAAAATGGTATTTACTTTTTATTAAGAAAAATGACAAAGACTATTTATGGGCAGATTTCAGAAAAAAGATGGATTTAGACTATAGAGAGTATGTTGAAAAATTTCGTATGCCCATGGAATGTCGTCTTGCCCATCGTTTTCCAAATCTTCTCCATGTTAGTCGCTTGCTCTTGAAACCTGTTGTTTTATACCGTACATCTCGTGTACTACTGTTAAGTGTTGTTCATAAACTCATGAAACTCAATATCAATAATCAACACCAATAAAATGAGTTGAGAAGGACATGAGCATCATAGCCCTATCAGCACATTGGGCGTCATTAGGAAATGATTTGAGTGGCAGGGGTAAAATGACGCACGTAAATGAGATGGGTAAAAAGTTATGACGCGTATAGCAAATAAAGAAAGACAAGAAAAACAAGCAAAAGAACAGAAAATTGAACAAACAATTACAGGGCGTGCATTGCTTGCTGGTGTTGTGGGTTACCCTGTAAGTCATTCGCTTTCTCCCGTATTACATAATTATTGGTTACGGCGTTATGGGATAGATGGCGCTTATGTACCTTTGCCTGTTGCTCCAGAAACATTTGAAACGGCTCTTTATGGCTTACAAGCAGCGGGGTTTCGTGGTGTTAACGTGACAATTCCTCATAAAGAATCCGCTTATAAAATAGCCACAATACGTGAAGAATCCGCCCAACAAATAGGCTCTGTCAATACATTACTTTTTGAGGCAAACGGAGGCATTCGTGGACTGTCCACCGATGGGAGCGGTTTTATTGCGAGTTTAGAGGGAAAAGTTAAAAACCTTGAACAATGCCGTATTTTGGTATTGGGAGCAGGGGGAGCAGCACGTTCTATTATAGGCGCTTTACTTGTGGCAGGGGCTTGTGTGCATGTCACAAACCATCGGCAAGAACGAGCAGCGCAACTTTCTGCTGTTTTTCCACAAATCACAATAATACCGTGGGCGGAGTGGGAACAGGCGCTCGGTGCTTATGATCTCTTGATTAACACAACACCACTTGGTATGGAGGGAGGAAAATACCCGTATTTTTGTCCTTCTCTCGGAGAGGCAAAGCCTAATCTTGTGGTTGCTGATATTGTTTATACCCCTTTAGAAACACCTCTTTTACGTGCAGCGACGAAACAAGGATTGCAAACCGTCGAGGGGCTTGGCATGTTGCTTCACCAAGCGCGTTTAGGGTTTTTAGAGTGGTTTGGTGTGAATCCCCAAGTCGATTCTCAAACATGGGCTCATGTTAAAGGGCATTTATAAGATCATGTATAAATAAAAATATAAAAAGCGTGAGAAAATTAGGCTGTTGGGTATGTATATCGTGGGGCTTACAGGCGGCATGGGTATGGGGAAAACAACGATCGCTACTTTATTGCGGCGAGCGGGATGGCCGATTTTTGATGCTGATGCCGAAGTGTTGCGTTTGCAGTCAGAATCTGCTCCTGTTTTGTCAGCGATTGAATCCCTTGTTTCGGGTGTTGTGCGTGATGGGGTGTTAGATCGTTTGGCATTGCGTCAGGCTGTGGTGAATAATCCGCCATTATTACGACATTTAGAAAAAATTATTCATCCTCAAGTGCGATCTTCTTGTTTGCGGTTTATAGCACAGTGCCGCCGTGTTGGTGCACAGGTGATTGTGTTGGATATTCCTCTTTTATTTGAAACGGGTGGGCAAAATTTGTGCCATTGTGCTGTGGTTGCTTCAGCTCCACGTTGGGTACAAGTGCGCCGTGTGGCAATGAGAAAGAGAATGCCGCTCGCAGAGGCAAAAAAATTTATTGCACGGCAAATGCCTGATGCACGGCGTAGGCTTATGGCTGATGACATTATTCAAACGGGTGGGTCTTTATACGAAACACAAAAGCAAGTCAGGCAATTTATCAGGCGTATAAAGACGCATAAGGAGGCAAAAAAGCATGACATGTTCTGTT
>JAFVHT010000004.1 GCA_017474285.1 Acetobacter sp. | reverse complement strand
GGGTATGAAGGAGGATAGGGATTACTTATAAAAGAAATACCTCAAAAATAGACGCAACAAAAGAAAGGTAACTTACTACGATCATTACCCCCTCATCACTTTTATAATATACTCTACTTATAAAGAAAATACAAGGGAAAAAGAAAATAAAAAACTTCTCTCGTCTTATTTCACTTCTCTTTACCTATTACTTATACTCTACTTCTTATACTCACTGGTTCTATAGTCACTGGCACGCTAAACATTCGGTAGGCTCATCAAGAGTGGTTGGGTGGTGTGATTTATGCCCTACGTTTTCTGCTCTGTTGACCGCCATACTTCGGCAATAATAAAGGCTTTTAACGCCTTTTTCCCATGCGCTAAAATGGAGGCGATGGAGGTCTCTTTTATGAATATCAGCGGGTAAAAACAGATTTACACTTTGTCCTTGATCAATATACGGCGCGCGATCGCCTGCTAATTCAATAATCCAGCGTTGGTCAATTTCAAAAGCGGTTTTGAATACCGCTTTTTCATGGTCTGTTAAAAAATCAAGGTGTTGTACGCTGCCCCTGTTGGTTGTGATAGCATTCCACACATCGGGTGTATCGTGGTTTTTTTCTTTTAAGAGTTTTTCAAGGTGTTTGTTGCGTATTGAAAAAGATCCGCTCAATGTTTTGTGTAAATAGGCATTAGAAGTAAAGGGATCAATCCCGGGAGAAGATCCACCTGCGATCACTGAAATAGAAGCCGTTGGGGCAATGGCGAGTTTATAACTAAAACGATCCTGAATCCCATAGGCTGCAGCATCTGGACATGGAGCGCGTTTGAGAGCAAGATCAGCAGAAGCTTTATCTGCCTGTTCCCGAATATATTTGAATATTTTGTTATTCCATACTTTCGCCATAACACTATCAAAACACACGTTTTGTGATTGTAAAAAGCTATGAAAACCCATAACACCCAACCCTACCGCGCGCGAGGCACGGGCTGAATATATTGCATGTTGAAATGTCTCTTTTGGCGCGCTGTCGATAAAATCCTGTAATACGTTATCAAGGAAGGCCATAATATCGGGAATAAAATGTTGATCCTCTTTCCACAAAGCCCAATTTTCAAGATTGAGAGACGCCAAGCAACACACCGCTGTTCGGATAGCACCACGTTTATCAAGCCCTGTTGGCTGCATAATTTCCGCACATAAATTGGAGGTTCTGACCTCCATCCCTGCGAGTTTATGATGAACGGGAAGATTCTTATTCACAGTGTCAATAAAAACAAGGTAAGGCTCCCCTGTTTCAATACGCGCCATTAGAATCCGTTGCCAAATATCGCGGGCAGAAACTTTTTTAATCGCTTTCCCTGTATGAGGACTGGTTAAAATATATTCCTCTCCTAATTCTACAGCACGCATAAAATCATCTGTAAGACAAACGCCGTTATGGAGGTTTAAGGCTTTGCGATTTGGATCCCCCCCTGTAGGGCGACGTATATCAATAAATTCTTCAATTTCTGGGTGATCAACAGGCAAATAAACAGCCGCAGAGCCACGGCGTAAAGATCCTTGAGAAATGGCAAGCGTAAGGCTATCCATCACCCGAATAAAAGGAATAACGCCACTTGTTTTGCCGTTATGCCCCACGGCTTCCCCAATACTTCTCAGGTTACCCCAATAAGTGCCGATTCCACCACCCCGAGCGGCAAGCCATACATTCTCGTTCCACGTCTCCGCAATACTCTCAAGGCTGTCTTCTACTTCATTGACAAAGCAAGAGATCGGCAAACCGCGCGTTGTACCACCGTTACTTAAAATAGGCGTTGCTGGCATAAACCAATGCTGAGACATGTAATCATAAAGGCGTTGTGCATGATGCGTGTTGTCGGCATAACGGGACGCAACACGAGCAAACACATCTTGAAAAGACTCGTGCGACAAAAGATAACGGCTAGAAAGCGTTTCCTTCCCAAAGAGAGTAAGTAAATCGTCTCTCTCACGCGTAACATGAACCGGAAAATACCCGGAAAGTTGAATAATATCTTGTGTGCCGACAAACATTACTACCCTACACACTGCATAATGACCATTAACCTTAATGACCTTTTCTACCGCTTTTAATATGGCGAGGCTTTGACTTGAAACATTTTAACATAGTGTTTACTAAAATTACGTTAAAGAGGGCAACGCCTCAACAACGTTTCTTGCCTCTTAGTTATTTACTCTCAAAATTTGATTTTCTCAACAACTTAATTACAGAACTATAACATACTCTTTTTAATACTTACTATTCATTTAAGGATTTTATAAGCCCTGAAGCCTCCATCACTTTACGTGACTCAGCGATGCCTTGCGTTACAGCTAAAGCCACCGATAGAGCACGCCGACCAGCACAAGCATCGACCATAACAGGAGCACCATAAAGACAAGAGGCAACAAAAGCTTTGTGCTCTTCAAAAAGGGAGTCTCTCTCCTCCCAACGTATACATTCCCGCCGCACTTGACCAATGCCGGGCAAAGAAATTCCACGACCGCGCTCTATAACACTTAACTCTCGCTTCACAAAATCAGCAGAAAGATATTTCTCCACCGAGAAAAACCGCATACGCCGTTCCGTTTTCAAAGAAATACGGCTTGCTGTAATCGTAGCAACGCAGCCATTTTCAAAGCGAACACGTGCGTTAGCAATGTCTTCACATGATGAGCTGACGGCAGCCCCAACGGCATCTACTTGTGCGACGGGATTATTCACAATCGCCAGGATAAGATCCAAATCGTGAATCATTAAATCTAAAATAACAGAAACATCTGTCCCTCGTGTTGTATAGGGAGCAATACGGGTTGCTTCAATATATAACGGGTTGACCATGCGCTGAGTAATCGCTTCATGCTCGGCTGAATAGCGCAAAAGATGCCCAACCTGACAAACAAGCCCGGTCTCACGGGCTAAAGAAACAAGATGATCCGCTTGTTCCAAAGTCGCGGCAATAGGTTTTTCAACAAGAACATGTTTCCCTGCCTGTAATGCCTGTACTGATAGATCAAAATGACATTGTGCAGGAGCAGCAATAACAACCGCATCCGAGAGGCTAAGCAGCTGTTCCACACTCTTGGTAATAGGACAGCCTGCTTCAGCTGCGACCTTAGTAGCTTGTTGTGTATTTAGATCAAACACACCACTTAATATTTCTTGAGGAACTTTATTCATTTTGAGTGCATGATAGCGCCCAAAATGCCCCGCCCCTATCACGCCTACACGTAGAATTTTGTTCATTGATTCTCTAAAAACATGGTTAATAACTTAAGAATATATCATTAAATACACCCATCAATCCTTTAAAACACATTAGAGGTAACAAAAGAGGTAGCAGAGTGAAAAGTTTAACAAGATTTATACAGAGTTGAGAAAGACTTATCACTTCTCATAAACGCTATTGTCTTAATACGGTGACAAATGTTATAAGGTGTAAATCACGAAAAGACCAAAAGATAAAGGCTAAGCCAAAAGATTATGAGAGGGAATGTCTAAAAACTATTAGACGAGATAATTATCAATCACCAACACATACGTACAGGTTCTTAATGCTTACATTCAATATTTTTTACAAATAAAGTAAGTAAAAGTTTTCTTTAACTATTTTTCTTTTCACTCTCTATGTTATGACATGTTGTCACATTAAAAACTGAACCCTTTTAGATCTTTTAGGTAAAAATGTACTATAGCCGCGCTAAACTTGCTTCTGTATTAGCAATATGTTTTTTAGGTTTACTCCTCTGCTTACCCAATGTTTTACGCAAACCCTTACCTTTTATACCATGGCGACAAATTCACTTAGGGTTGGATTTACGCGGCGGGTCTTACTTGCTTTTACAAATTGATCTTCAAAGTCTTACTCATGATAGGCTTCAGACCCTTTCTGACGTTGTACGCGATACATTGTTAGACAAAAAACTTGGTTATCGTAACATTACAATTGATGTTGCTCAAGCACGCCTCACGTTTCAACCACGCACTCCGTCGGAATTACATGCAGATATAGAGGCACTCCAAGCATTGCCACAAAGTACCACACCGCATGAATTTCAGGTAACCCAACAGGGGAACGATATTATTGCTCTTACCCTTTCCCCTGAATCCCTCCGCCAACGCGCTTATGAGGCGGTAACGCGCTCTATTGAAATTGTTCGACGGCGTATTGACGGCACAGGTGTTATTGACCCACAAATTACCCGCCAAGGTAATGATCGTATTGTGGTAGAGCTCCCTGGTATGAGCGATCCGACCCGTATTAAAGCCCTTTTAGGGACAACCGCACGGATGACGTTCCGCCTTGTTGACCCGAATATGCTCCATGCCACTTACCCTCCGCCCGGTGTTAGTCTTCTTCCCCTTGCAGACGACCCTAACGGCGCACGTTTGCCTGTTTTTGATCACATTGACGTTGATGGAAGCGACCTTACCAATGCAGGCGCTGTTATTGACCAAAGAACAGGAGAATGGGCTGTTAATTTCTCTTTTGACTCCGTTGGTACGCGCGCTTTTGCTACTGTCACAAAAGCAAATGTCGGGCATCGTTTTGCTATTGTTTTGGATAACAAAGTCATTGAAGCCCCTGTGATTCGCACCCCTATTACAGCAGGAGATGGGCAGATTACGGGTAATTTTGACGTTCAAAAAGCCAGTGATTTAGCACTTCTCCTCCGTGCTGGGGCACTTCCCGCACCGCTTAAAGTGATAGAACAACGGACTATTGGTCCCTCACTTGGCGCTGATTCTATTCGTGCCGGTATTATCAGTCTTGCTATTGGCTTTTTAATGGTTGTGTTATTTATGGCACTTTTTTACGGGCGTTTTGGTTGGTATGCCAATGCTTCCCTTTTGGCAAATTTGGTGCTTATGGTCGCTATTTTATCGCTTTTTGAGGCAACACTCAGTCTCCCCGGTATGGCGGGTATGTTGTTAACGCTTGGTATGGCAGTTGATGCGAATATTCTTATTAACGAGCGTATTCGTGAAGAGGTTAATCGTGGGCGTACCGCTTTAAGTTCTATGCAATCAGGCTTTGAAAAAGCGACTTCTACCATTGTTGATAGTAATGCTACAGCTCTCCTCGCTCATGTCATGTTATTTGTATTTGGCACGGGTCCTGTTCGAGGATTTGCCTTAACCATTACTGTTGGGATTGTAACCTCTCTCTTCACAACCCTTCTTCTTTCCCGCATGCTTATGGCGCGTTGGTATACACTTACACGCCCAACAAGCCTACCCGTTTAATAAAAAGGGCGCCTATGTTCGGACATCCCATTTTACGCTTTGTTCGCAAAGAGACACACATCAATTTTATGCGCGGCCGTTATATTGGGCTTGTTACTTCTGCCGTGCTTTCTATCGCTTCACTCATTTTATTTTTTTACCCGGGATTAACGCTTGGATTAGATTTCCGCGGAGGTGTTGTTATTGAAGCTAAAACAACACAGGCTATTGATTTTAGCCATTTACGCGCTGTTCTTAAAAGCCATGGGATTTCTCATGCCTCACTTCAATCTTTTGGAAGTAATCGTGATGTTCTCATCCAATTGGACACCCAAAAAGGGCAAAATACGCAAGTACTTGTTGATCAAGTACGCCACACACTTGATCAAACAATGCCAGGAACAACCATTTTACGCGCCGACGCTGTAGGACCCTCTGTCTCGGCAGAATTATTTCGCAATGGTATTCTTGCTCTTGTGCTTAGCCTTGTTATGATTTTGGCATATGTTTGGGTTCGTTTTGAGTGGGGATTTGCCTTAAGTGCTGTTATTACCCTGATTCTTGACCTGACAAAAACGATCGGTTTTCTTGTCGTGACAGGATTTGAATTTAACCTCGTCATGGTTGCTGCTATTTTAACGATTTTAGGTTATTCTACGAATGATAAAGTTGTTGTTTATGATAGAGTGCGTGAGAATTTACGCCGTTATCGTAATATGCCGTTCGTAGACCTTATTAACCTTTCTATCAATGAAACCTTAAACCGTACACTTGGAACCTCATCAACCGTTTTTTTAGCCTCTCTCCCCCTTGCTCTTTGGGGCGGGCATACGCTTTCTGGCTTTGCGTGGACTATGCTTTTCGGTATTGTTGTGGGAACGTCTTCCTCTATTTTCATTGCCGCACCCCTCTTACTGCTTATGGGAGAAGGACGCCTTAAAACAGCGATGAAAAAATCCGTAGACTTGCCTCGTAAGGCATAACGCGACAGTACGTAACATATAAAGAGCTTTATTTTGTTTTAATTAAAGTGTTATTAAAGTCTTGAGGACTATTATCAACAAACTTTCTAGAAAAAAGGTTTTCTCTATGGCTAAAAGTTTATTTCTTTGTAAATACCAAGAAACCTCTACCGGTCGATATATTGATGGAACAGAGGAGACAATTGAAACTTGTTTTATCGATGAAGATATTTTTCAACATTTCGAAAAGTGGGAAGTATGGTGTAAGCAAGAAATATTTGAAGATGAAGAAGAAAAAGAATCTACTAATGTTATCGAATATATAGACCATGATAAAATCGAAAGTGTAATAAAAGAAATGCAAAAGCTGTTTCTTGATAAGCGTTATGAAAAGATACAACGTAAAGAGCTCGAGGAAAATCCACACTTACTTACCAACGTCATAAAAAAGTTTCGGACTATTTGTAATATCATCTTCTTATTACAGTTAAAATTTGATCAATACCCGACAGATAGTCGTGTAATAGTTCAGTTGGGGTAACAAATATGAGTGAAGATACAAAAGACAAAGGTAGGCAAGGTGAACTACAGGCAATTGAACTAGCAACAACTATATTAAGAAATACTCCTCGTGGTGACCTCTTACGAGCTACTATCACATATACCCCTGATTGTGGTGCAGATTTTATACTAATGAATATTCCAAAAGGTTTTACACAGAATTGTCTAGGAAAAATAGCAAATGGAGAAAAACTTGATACAGATCTTGTAGATTCAAAAAAAAACAGAAATAGCTCGAGTCGACGTTAAAACAACCGAAAAAAAAATAACCGTACCTACAGTAAACAAGTTTATTCAAGATCGCAGCAAAAATCCAACATGTGATCAGCACATACTAATGGGTGGTCAAGATCTTACCCCGAAAGCAAAAGAAAAATTAAAAGATTTTTCTGATACGTTATATATAAGCAACACAGGTATGAGTCATTTAATGAAACATTTTAAAGAACTTGAACGTGCACGAAAAGAGAATAAATTACTTACAAAAGAAAATGATAGAGATGAATCTTGATTAAAGCTGTTTACCTCTATAATAAGCAAGGCATTACGTTAGTTTTGTTGTGTTTTTTTGTAATATTTTTTGTAATAGTAAAAAAGCGATTCACAACAACACACTAACGCATGATTTGAGAAGGTTGTAGCTTTGGTGCCTCAATAACACCAATAAAATCTTCCACTTTTTGCCCTGCTTGCTGTAAAGTCTGTCGACTTGGGTGTTTATGAAACAATCGTAGCGCGGTACGCGCCTCATGATCTGCATTAAGAATAGCCAGCACTTGCGCGGCATATATAGGTTTTCTCATAAAACGCCCGCGTGCCATACCGTCTGCAATGACATAACTATAAAGAACAGTACGAGGTGTCTGCCGCAAAATAACCCCTTGATACACGTCATGATGACAAGCAGATAAAAACCCTGCAACTATAAAAAGAACGCTGCTCCCTCGTAAAAACGAAAAACAACATCTGACCCGATCGTGCATGGTATTAAAGCACACCCATAAGGACATCAATCATTATTCTCTACCTCTTACCCGTATAATTCTTTATTGGGTTTGTGCATCTCCTCTACTTTCATTGCCTCTTTTTTAATCTTTTCAAAAGAGTTTTCAAGGGTGCTCTCGAAGGAACTGTCAAGAGAGTTTTCAAGAGGATCAATATTTCTTGCTGCATTACTTGCTGCTAGTTCAGAAAGAATTTTCTCTAACAATATTTCAGTACGTTGTGAGTTTGCAGAAGATGCATTCGCATAGGTAGAAACAGCTTGAGCAGGTTTAGGAGGCGGTGGTACACCCGTATACCTCCGCCGCATACCCATAACTGTTTTAACAATCCAAAGAATCACGGCAAGAACAATAACAAGATGCATAACCGCATTAAGAATAATCGTACCGTTAAGAACAACAGCCCCGGCATTATGGGCTTCGGTCAACGTCTTTGCATGTTTGCCCTCAACTGTAACAAACAAATTAGAAACATCATGCCCACCTACTAAAAGGCTTATAAGGGGATTCAATACGCCTTGAATAAGACCATCAACAATAGCTGTAAACGCTGCCCCGATACTCACGCCAATAGCAACATCAACAACATTGCTATGAACAACAAAACCGTGAAATTCCTTTAATACACCTGATAAAGGCGTGGCGTGATGAGTGTCTGTTCCTTCTGTTTTGTCAGTCATAAAACTCACCAAAACTTTTACAAGGTTTCTCAAAGAGCCTATTCTTAATGAGACAATTAAGACTATTCTTTGAAATGCCCTCTACAAAACACACCTAACGAATAGACATGATTCTTTAGGCTTACAATTTGTATGATACACTTTTATTATCGTTACGGGCAACAGGGTCAAGAATAAATAAAGTGTTGCTTTCTATAGCCTCTCGCTGTTACACTATCTTTCGTTACATTAACGTGATTAGGTGTGGCATAAGGCACACCTTAAGTTTGAATACTCAAAGAAAGACCGATTTCATGAAGCCTGACATTCATCCAGACTACCACGAAATTACTGTTGTCATGACCGATGGCACACAATATCAGACACGTTCTTGCTATGGACAACCAGGAAGCACCCTGCGTTTAGATGTTGATCCAAAGTCTCATCCTGCGTGGACAGGTGTTATGCGTATTATTGATACTGGTGGGCAAGTGGCGAAATTTAATAAGCGCTTTGCTGGCATTAGTACCCATACAGGTAAAAAAGCTTAATTGATGCTTTGCAATACGAGTGCTTTATTTATACGTTCGTTAATAAGATCTATTTTAAGTACTCGTATTTGTTTTTAGATTCTTTGTAAGTTTGTGTTTTAGGTGTATTTCTTGGATTTTTTCCGAAAAGCGATCATAGGCTAAAAGTATGACTTCCCTTCCTTTAATGCCAAAAGCAACTGCGGTATGGCTTATTGAAAAAACCTCTCTGAGTTTTGAGCAAATTGCTGTATTTTGTGGTATGCACCCCTTAGAAATACAGGCTATTGCTAATGGAGAAGTGGCACAAAGTATTGTTGGCTACGACCCTATTGCAAACCATCAGTTAACACGCGAAGAAATTCAACGTTGTGAGAAAACACCCACAGCGCGTTTGAAAATGACCAGCACAAGTAATCCTGTTAAACGACGTTCAAAAGGATCTCGCTACACACCTCTTGTAAGACGTCGTGATAGACCTGATGGTATTGCTTTTTTATTGCGTAATTATCCACAATTAAGTGATACACAAATCGTTAAATTACTTGGCACAACTAAAAATACGATTGAAAAAGTTAGAAATAAACAACATTGGAATACACCTAACATTAAGCCACGCGATCCTGTGACGATTGGCTTGTGTAGTCAAACAGATCTTAACGCTGCTGTGCATGAAGCGACATCTGCCCCAGCTTCTGTGCCATCAGAACCCGTTGAATAATTCCTTAAAACATCTTTTTCTTATACTGAAAAGTTATGTTATCCTCTATTACTTCTCCACAGATTGGTATAGTTATGGGAAGTCAATCTGATTGGGATACGATGCGTCATGCCAAAATTATTTTAGACGACCTTAAACTTTTGCATGAGACACGTATTCTCTCAGCCCATCGCACTCCAGATAGACTTGCTGATTATGCCCGCAACGCTGCGGATCGTGGTATAAAGGTTATTATTGCCGGCGCAGGAGGAGCAGCCCATTTACCGGGTATGTGTGCTGCTTGGACACATTTACCTGTATTAGGGGTACCGGTAGAATCTCGCACACTAAAAGGGTTAGATAGTCTTCTCTCTATTGTGCAAATGCCGGGTGGTGTACCTGTTGGAACTCTTGCTATTGGCACAGCTGGTGCAAAAAATGCTGCTCTTTTGGCAGCGTCTATTCTTGCTTTACAGGATACCTCTTTAGCCCTCCGCCTTAAAGCATGGCGTGCCCAACAAACGGCTTCCGTTGCCGATGTCCCTACCTGAAAATATGACGAACACAACAATTGCACTACCACCGAGTTCCATTATCGGCATTATGGGCGGAGGGCAATTAGGACGTATGTCGGCAATAGCAGCAGCAAAACTTGGATTTAAAGTACATATTTTTACACCATCTGAAACAGATCCAGCCGTTGAAGTAGCTCATACCGCAACTATTGCCCCTTATCACGCTTTCGACGCGCTCAAAGCTTTTATCCATTCTGTTGACGTCATAACGTTTGAATTTGAAAATATCCCTCCCAACACTCTAGAGCATCTTAACCAGTGTCATCCTGATTGCCTTATTAGACCTTCAATCCGAATTGTACACATAAGCCAAGATCGCTTAAAAGAAAAAGAATTTCTTACCTCAATAGGGCTTCCTTTAGCACCTTGGTGCCTTGTTACCGAACAAGAGTCTCTTCATAGAGTCGTAGAAAAAATTGGTCTCCCTCTTATTTTAAAAACGTCACGAGAGGGGTATGATGGAAAAGGGCAACGATATATACGCACTCTTGAAGAATTAGAGACCGCCTTTTCTAACCTTAAACCCCACCCTCTCATCGCAGAAAGCGTTATTGATTTTGCTTGTGAGTTGAGTGTTATGGTCGTACGTGGTGTTGATGGCGTTATTCGCTGTTTTGATACAGTACAAAATTATCATTGGCATGGTGTTTTAGATATGACGCTTGCCCCTGCTCCTATTATGGAAAATATTGCTGCAGAGGCACAAAATATTGCACGCCAAATCGCAGAAAATCTCCATCTGGTCGGGATTATGGGAATAGAAATGTTCCTTGATCATACAGGGTATTTACTTGTTAATGAAATTGCTCCTCGACCGCACAATTCAGGTCATTGGACAATGGACGCTTGCCCATATGATCAATTTGATATGCATATCCGCGCTATAGCAGGCTTACCTCTACCTTTAGCCATTCGCCATGCCGATGCTGTGATGAAAAACCTTGTTGGACCAGAAGATATAGCGCTTTGGCAACAAATTTTACAGACACAAGGTCTTATTCCACATCTCTATGGTAAAGAAACCGCCCACACTGGTCGAAAAATGGGACATGTCAATGTTCTTTTCCCTTTTGGCGCTCTTCCAGGATCTTTAGGCATACGCCATGCTTTAGGGGCGTTAGCCACAAAAACAGCTGCACCACAACAGAGCATGACATGGTCGTAAATTGATAGTTCACAATAACCCCTCTTCTTTCATGCTCATCATTTGCCCTGTTCCTACAATCACGTGATCCCACACCGTTAAACCCACAACACGAGCAGCCGCTATAACTTTCTTTGTCATGACAATATCGGCTTGAGAGGGGTTCGGATTCCCACTTGGATGATTATGCACAAGTACAAGCCCGGAAGCCCCAAGTTGCAAAGCCCTATAAACAAGCTCACGCGGATATACTGGCGCTTGATCGACAGTTCCCTGCCCGGTGATTTCGTCACGCAATAAGTAGTGATTTTCATCAAGAAAAAGCACGCGTACTTGCTCTGTTTTCTCGTATCCCATAACGCTTTGTAGATACGCAAAAACTTGTTCATACTTTGCAAGCAAAGGCTGCTTATAGAGTTTATCTCGATGAAACCGCTGCACGGATTCACGCACAAGTAAGAGCATCACTCTGACGATTTCTGACTGACGCTTAACAGCATCAGTCTCTTGCCCCGACGCTGTTAAAAGTGTGGATAAACTCCCCGTTTCCGCCAATAGATGGTCAGCAATTTTCTGTGCTTGAGGTAGATCAGACGGTAAAACAGCTTCTAGTACAGAAGCTAACAACGCTTTACTTTGGGAAAAAGCCTCATGATTTTCTATGATTGGCACTTCCTCTTCTACTCTCAATAGTATAAATTACGTATTTTTATCGTCATGAGTAAAACGACACCACCCTCCTCTGCCAAGAACAAGGTGACCATAGACCTCAATCGCCAGTACATGTGCCGCTTCCGCTATTCCAATTGCTAAAACTTTATCAGATTCTAAAAGGTTTTTACTTTCTTCATGCAAAGTAAATCGTATTGTTACCACAGCACAGGCTTGATGCATGAGTGTGCGCCGCATAATATGTGTTATCGATTCTTGTAGAGAGTCTTTATTTTTGGAAAGATTTACTGGTTCATCAGCAATCAAACAATTTTGACTATCGAGAAAAAGAACGCGCAAATGCCCTTCTTCTACAGAATCCAAACGTAAAGAAACATAATGCACAACAGTGTCCCAATCTTTTAACGCTAATTTTTGTGGTTTAGCTTCTCGTTGAACACTCTGCGCTATAGTGACTATTGTACCCAATAACCGCACGCTTGCCTCAGGAACACCTATTTGCCTTAACAACTCAGGCGAAGCCTCTAACACATTAGAAAAAGAACCAAAATGAGTGAGAGCCGCCTTTGCAAGGGGCTTTGTATCTCGTCGTGGCACACCTGCAAAAAGCAACATCTCTAATATTTCGTAATCTGCCAACCATGACGGACCATTTTCTAATACTTTTTGCCGCATGCGTTGCCTATGCCCACTCGGTCCTGTTGTAGAAAAAATAGGAGCAGCTCTCTCACGTTTTGCGTGTTTTTTGGTTTGATTAGAAGATAATGCCATAAAATGCCTTATGACTTTTATTAAACGCTTTTCTCACACACAACGATATATTCTTTGTTCATGGTACTTGATTGAACACCCATTTTATTCGTTGGTGAATTTCTCGTTGGCATTGTTTTGTTTGAAATAGCTCTTTCAATAGTTTCCAAATGCCTCAATCCATTTTGCATAAACGTTTCAGCAATAAATTTGTCAGTTTGTAATTCTATCCCCTTAACCTGCCGATTCCCAACAACAAAAAACACTTTTGCACCATGATTAGCGTATTGAGCTAAATGATTAATGTCACTTTCTAAATCAAAATAAAAAGAAGATATTTCTAACGCCCTTTTTTTATCTTTTTGACATACTTCTAAAATACACTCTTTAATACTATAACGACTATATAATTCTTTTGACTTTTTTCCTCCCATCAAAAAAGAATCTAACTTCCTAGCTTCCTTCATCCCTAACCATTCATTCGTAAACGTTGAAAACTGCCCATAAGCACAAGTCGTTTTTGAATCACCATAGAGAGGACTCGTTAAAATACAATCAAAATGAATATCATTTTTTAAAGCACACGTATTAAGCACCCTAAAAAACACATTCTTTAATTTTGGTTGATAATATTTCAAATAATTGTCAGTAACATTTACTAACTTGTTTGAAAAAATATTAAAAACATTAGGTTGAAAATCCTCATAGTTTTTCATTCTAAAGAGTTTAAACTCTCCATTTCTCGTAAAACTTACTTCTCTTAACGTTTCACTAAATGTCAGAAAAAATAAATTTTTTATACTTTTATTTTCAATTTTTTGTAGTAAGCCAAAAATATAAGTCAACTTTCTTAAGTTTTCGTCTGAAAACCAAAAATCAGCATTCTTTATATTTTTTGCTTCTTTTGCTATATAACTATCAACTTCTAAATAACAAATACCAAAAAACAATTTATTTAATAATTTTTCTTTTTCCTTTTCTAATAAAAATTCATCTATAAAACTCAATTTCGCCCTACTAATCATAATAGCCAACGGATTGAGATCAAACCCGTAAAATTTTTGAATTCCATAGTCAAGACCTGCACTAAAACTACTACCACTACCACAATAAGGGTCTAATAAATTCGTTTTTTTAACCTTAAAATCTTTCAATAACTCAATGCCAATTTGTGGCAGCATTGTTGCAGGATATCTATGCAAATTTGGATACACAGAAGCATAGGATTACCCTAAAAAATCGTATTTATTTTGTTCTTTTCGGCAAGAAGCTCTTTTCAAATAAGACACTCCCCCCATATAACAATTATGCTAATAACCCATTTACAACATCTACGATTTCACCTAAGGGTTTTATAACATTATTAGGTTGAACGTTTTTACCTACAAAGACATAATCAAAAGCCCCCTTAAGGTCTTTACTATAAATCTCATCATAAAAGTCAACCGTTACAAAAAAAGTAGAGTTATTACTATTCTTCAAAGGAAAGCAAAGAGGCAAGAATTAAAGCTCTTGAGGAAGTAGTTAAAAAGGCAAGAGAGGAAAAAGCAGCTATCCTGCGGGCAAGCAGTAAAGAAGCTCAAAGGATCAAAAATTGGCGCGATAAAATTACAGCAAGAGAATTTTACAATGCCCTTGAAAGTAACGCTCACCTTGCAACTTGGTTAAAGGCTATGCTTGAAAAGCTCCCTGATAGTGAGAAAAAAGCTTTTAACAGCTTCGAGGTTCCTCAACATAAAACGAACTCTTTAGGTAGCTTATAGCGCTGGTTTGCGCTTGTGTTTCTTTTCTTCTGTTATTTACTT
>JAFVHT010000062.1 GCA_017474285.1 Acetobacter sp. | reverse complement strand
TTGGCGTTGGGGGTGTGAAGGAGAGACATCGGCATGGTATCCGACATTGAGGATTTTTCGCCGCCACGATGCGCGTTCTTTTAAGCCCGTTTTACAAGAAATTGGCAAAGCACTCCAACAATGGAGACTAACTTGGAAACCCAGCACGAGTATAAAGTAATAAGGAGTTATTAAGGAATTATCAAATTATATAATAGGAGTATTGCCACTTTATAGCCATAATGTGCTATTATTACTGTATATGTGTAGGCAGGAAATGGGTTTCTGCCTAGAAATATTCAGGAGGAATGACATGAAAAAATCTCTTCTGACAGCTGCTGTCATGGCAGGTATTGTTGTGCTTTCTATTGATTTAGCACAAGCACATGATTTTTCGCAGCAGTCCACTATGGGGTGTGATCATATGCGCGAAGGACA
This sequence comes from Acetobacter sp., assembly GCA_017474285.1. Taxonomy (GTDB): domain Bacteria; phylum Pseudomonadota; class Alphaproteobacteria; order Acetobacterales; family Acetobacteraceae; genus Acetobacter. The sequence continues at coordinate 18,420 of JAFVHT010000062.1, read as the reverse complement.
TATGGGAGACATGGGACCGTGGCACCATGGTTTTGGGCATGGGTTCGGTTTTTTTGGTCCACTCTTAAGATTTGATGGTCTTAAACTGACAGATGCTCAAAAGGCAAAATTGAAAGATCTTTTTGACTCCGATCATATGAAAGAGTTTAAGGATCGCGTGGATCAAATGCATGCACTGCATCAACAATTGCGTGAAATCCTTACAGCACCTGGACCAGTGGATCGAACGAAACTACAAGAGGTAGAACGTAAAATAAGCGATTTGCGGGCTGAATGTACCAGTAAACGAATTGAGACTGAAATTCGTGTGCATGATATTCTCACCAAAGAGCAGTTAGAGGAAATAGCGCATAGATCCAATATGTCTTCTCCTCCATCTTTGCCTTCTCATAATGGTGAAGCTGTTCATTAAATGTTTAGGGGGCACCAATTTTTTGGTGCCCTTTTTTGTAGAGAGTTTTGTAAAATACGTATTTTTACGCTTAAATCTTTACTCTTATAAGGGGGTTGGGTAGAACTATATCTTATGTCTGCCTCCCTTTTAACGCGTCCTGCTGTTATTTTGCTTGGGTTGGTAACGGCGATAGGTCCGTTAGCAACCGATATGTATCTCCCTGCTTTTCCTCAACTTGAAAAAGCACTGGGAGGAGGAAATGATTCGGCGCAATTCACATTAGGTGTTTGGTTTTTAGGCCTTGCCGCAGGGCAAATTTTTCAAGGAGCATTATCCGATAGGTTTGGTCGTAAAATACCGCTGATTATTGGGCTTTTTATTTTTGCGTTAGCCTCTGTGGGCTGCGCTATCGTGAATGATTATTCTTTATTTTGTTTTTATCGTTTTCTCGGGGCGTTAGGAGGGTCTGTGAGTACCGTTATTCCGCGTGCTGTTGTGCGAGATGGGGCTACAGGTCGAAAAGAAGTCCATATCATGGCGCAATTAACGCTGGTCTTTGGCGTTATGCCTGTATTGGCGCCAAGCCTTGGAAGTGTCGTAATGCATTTTGGTTCGTGGAGGAATATTTTTTGGCTTGAAACACTCTACGCCGTGCTCGCGATTGTTGGTGTGTTGCTGATAGTACCTGAGACTCTTGCTGTTGAACAACGTATTTTCTTACCTTTGAAAGGAATTATTCAGCGTTATAAAAGCATTGTGCGTGAACCTGTTTTTTTAACGAATACTTTAATTAGTTCATTTGCAACCTTTGTTATGTTTGCTTATGTTAGCGGTGCGCCTGCTGTTTTTGAGCAATATTTGGGATTTTCACCCCAAATGTTTGGCATATTTTTTGGCGTGAATGCGGCTTTTTTTATTTTGGGAACACAAATTAATAGTCTGCTGTTGCATCATGTTTCATTGGTCACCTTACTAGAAGGGGCTGCTTTATGGGTGATAAGCATGGGATGTGTGTTTCTTATTCTTGCTCTGAGTGGTTTTACAGGGGTTTTACAGGGGGGGACGCATCGCTTATTTCTCTGTTTTCTTATTATTATGATGATTGGAGGGCTAGGCTTTATTGCCCCTAATAGTACAGTCCTATCTCTTTCGCGTCACGGTCAGCATGCAGGAAGTGCTTCGGCAATGTTGGGAACATTTCGGTTTGGGTTGGGGTTTTTTAGTAGTGTGCTTGTTGGATGGCTACCCGGTTCTGGCGCCGTTCCCATGGCAACAGCTATGTTTATTGGGGCTTTGGGAATAGTATGTTCTGCTATAGCGCGTCGTCTTTTCAGAGGGCACGAGCATCGCACACATTCTTAATCAAGAGGAGATTTATTGAATAACGAACTTTAGTGAGGAGGAGAGGCAGGTTTGCCATAAATAGCCTGTGTTTCAGGAATAACGGTATGCCCATTGTCTAAGCGTATAGGTCCTGCTGCTCCTGCAGAATCTGGCGGTAAAGTTTCATAACGCTCTGCAGGCGGAGAGGGTTTCTTTTGTTTTTTAGCGAGAGCTGCGGCTTTACGTTGTTGTTGGTCTATTCGCTCTATATCACGTTGTGCAGCACGTGCTTCTGCAGCAGCAGCTTCAGGCATAAAACGTCCAGGACGTTCTGGAGGCAGATCGATATTACTGCCTTCAAATTGGCGTGGTGAGCATGCTGTTAACATGGGTAAAAGTAAAAAGAATGCTATGCTATACTTTCTACATTTTTGGAAGAGAATTTTTCTAGACATTTTATTATTGAGCTATATTCAAGGATTACAGTGTAAGGCGCCGGGCTTCATCGGCAAGCATAATGGGAATACCATCACGAATAGGGTAGGCAAGCCCTGCCTCTTGGCTTATGAGTTCATGGGTTGTTTCGTCAAGAATCAAAGGTCCTCTCGTAACCGGACACACCAGCATAGCAAGAAGACGGGGGTCAAGAGAGATGGGAGAGGGAGTCTCGCTGTTTTCTTCATGGTTTTTTTTGTGAGGTAAAACGTCATTACTCATTAGAAAACCCTTTTATTGCTCGTAAAAACCTATGCTCTATGTTGTGTTTATAGAAAATACTATACGTAACAATAACGCTCAAGAATAGTAGTAAGAGAATAAAGAAAAACGGGAAAGCACTCTTGAACTGTTTTTCGCTTTTATGATCACGTGATCATAAAAAAAGCACTTCCCCTTTTTTTTTAAATTAAGAAAAAAGGAGTGCAGAAAGGCGACGTCGTGCCGCAACAGTCGCAGGGTCAGAATGTCCCCATGCCTCAAAAAAACGGAGTAATTGCTGACGAGCGGCTCCTTCTTTCCAATCACGATCTACACGGATAATATGTAACAATTCATCAGCGGCTTCTTCGCGTTTGCCAATCGCGTTTAATGCTGTTGCAAGATCACAACGGGCTTCAAAATCGTTAGGGTTGGCTGTAACGCGCGATTGAAATTCTTTGAGATCTTGTGCCGCAGCATAACTTTCTTTTTTAAGTTCTAGGGCTGTGCGGGCGCTTGTAATATCTGAATGTTGGGCAATTTTTGCGGGCACGCTTGCTAAAGCCTCAGCGGCAGCGACTTCATCATTAAGGGCTAATAATGCCCGAATAAGCCCGCCCCATGCTTTAGTGTTTTCTGGTTCTTCTTCAATAACAGAAGAAAAAAGTTCTGCTGCTATGTCAGGGTTTCCATCAGTAAGAGCAGCTTCTGCTTCGCTTAGGCGTTCTGTTGCAGGAAGAACACCTCCGCCTGTTGTTTTAAGAAGGTCCTCAACAAATTTTTTAACTTGGCTTTCCGGAAGATTGCCTTGGAAGAGGTCAAGAATACGTCCTTGCCAAAAAGCGGCGACAAGAGGAACAGATTGGAGAGGTAACCCCATTTGAAGTAATTGAACAACAAGGGAACGATTGGATTCAATATCAATTTTAACAAGTTTAATGCGTCCGCGTCCGGCTGTTACGATTTTTTCAAGAACAGGGGTTAATTTTTTACAGGGTTCACAATGGTGAGACCAAAAATCAACCAAAACAGGCACAGAACGACTGGCTTCTAACACGTCTTGCATAAAGGTTTTATGTGATCCCTCTTGAATAAGAGGAGCACCATGGGCTGTTTTAGCAGTTTGCGGTGTTTGACCGATAATCTGTTCCATAATTTTCATATTCCTTCAGTCTTGGCGTGAGCGTTCTACAAGAGGTAAAAGCATTTCTGTAAAAATAATACCATATATTAGCCAGTTAGGGAGATTTTACCATGTTAAAATGGGCTGGAAAATTGAACATTGTTTAATCTTACTCAATAATAGAGTAAAAAGAACGACAATTTTTGAGCAATGGTTCGACAACTACGAGTTAATAACATGAACACTCATCAAATACAGCAGGTATCCAACGTGACATCATGTGACATCGCCTAAATTCTTTCTGTTTTCTCAGACTATTGACACCCCTTTGTTTTTACTGATGAGGTGTTTTCTGTCGTCACTCTTCCAGCCATTGATAGAAACGTTGGCGAGCTAAAAGCTGTTTCTAAAGGTTTTGGTGGTTTAGGGTTAGAATATTTATTTATGCCTTAAATTTTAAGAATAAAAGCTCACGATTGAGATGTTTTTTTTAACAAAATGCAAAATATGTTAAGAGGTCTTACCTCATGAAAAACTCAGAAGAAAAAACTCCGCGTGCTTTGCGTGTGTGCGGGGCTCGGGTGCATAATCTTAAAAATATTGATGTCACAATACCGCGCCATCAGCTTACAGTGATAACAGGCGTGTCAGGGTCGGGGAAGTCCTCTCTTGCGTTTGATACAATTTACGCCGAGGGGCAAAGGCGTTATGTGGAAAGCCTTTCTGTTTATGCCCGTCAATTTTTGGAAGTTATGGGGAAACCCGATGTTGATTCCATAGAAGGGCTTTCGCCTGCTATTTCTATTGAACAAAAAACATCGTCTAAAAATCCACGCTCTACGGTCGGTACAGTGACCGAGATTTATGATTATATGCGCCTGTTATGGGCACGTGTAGGGGTGCCATATTCTCCCGCAACGGGTTTGCCGATAGAGGCACAAACAGTCAGCCAAATGGTTGATAAAATCATGACTTTACCAGAGGGAACGCGGTTGATGCTGCTTTCTCCTATGATCCGCGATAGAAAAGGAGAATATCGTAAAGAACTCGCCGAATTACAAAGCCGTGGATTTACGCGGGTGCGCGTTGATGGCGTGTTGTATGATATTGCTGATGTGCCACAACGGCAGCGTAAAATCCGCCATACCGTCGAAGTTGTGGTGGATAGGCTTGTGGTTAAACCCGGGTTAGAAACGCGTTTAGCCGATAGCCTAGAAACAGCATTAGCACTATCGGATGGGATTGTTTACGCTGAAGAAGCATTGCGTGAAGGCGAAGAGGAAAAAGAGCCTGTAAGGCTTGTGTTTTCTTCGCGTTTTTCTTGCCCTGTCAGTGGCTTTGTTTTGGAAGACATTGAACCGCGTTTGTTTTCATTTAACGCGCCACAAGGGGCGTGCCCTGCCTGTGGAGGAATAGGGTCAGAACATTATTTTAACCCTGCCTTTGTTGTTCCTGATGAAACATTGTCTTTAGCTAAGGGTGCTATTGCCCCATGGCAAGGGGAAGACTCTGCTCTTTTTAAGCAAACACTTGAAAGCCTCGCTATGTATTTTGGGGTTGATAGGCACACCGCATGGCGTGATCTTCCTCAAGCTGTAAAGCATGGTATTTTAAATGGAGTAAAGGGGAAGGTTACTTTTAGATATTGGAAAAATAACCAAGAGCACGTGGTTGAACGTCCATTTGAGGGGGTGTTACGCAGCCTAGAAAAACGCTTGATGATGACAGAAAACTCCCGTGTGCGAGAGGCGTTATTACGGTATCAGTCTGAAAAGCCATGTCACCTCTGTCATGGGGCGCGTTTGAAACCCGAAGCGTTATCCGTGCGGGTTTATCATAAAACCATTGCTGAAGTGGCAGATCTTACTGTGGGAGAGGCATTGCCATGGTTTAACGCTGTTGTGCCGGAATTGTTATCTCACAATGCCCATCAAAAAGCAGAAATTGCGCAACGTATTGTGCGTGAGATTGTAGGGCGTCTTCAATTTCTTGACGATGTGGGGTTAGGCTATCTGACTTTATCACGGAGCTCGGCAACCTTATCGGGAGGGGAAAGCCAACGCATACGCCTTGCAAGTCAAATTGGGTCTGGGCTTACAGGGGTTTTATATGTGCTTGATGAGCCCTCTATTGGGCTTCATCAACGGGATAATGAGCGCCTTTTGGGCACGTTGTACCGTTTAAGAGCGTTAGGAAATACTCTTATTGTTGTAGAACACGATGAAGAGACGATTCGTAGCGCAGATTGGCTTGTAGATATGGGACCGGGAGCAGGCGTTCATGGGGGGCATGTGATCGCTGCTGGAACGCCTGAGTCTGTCGCCAATATGCCGGAAAGTATAACAGGGGCTTATTTATCAGGGCGTCGGTGCATTGAAGTGCCAAAAACACGCAGGGTCAACCAAAAAGAACGCCAACAAGAACGTCTATTAGTGGTTGAAGGGGCAAGAGGGCATAATCTACAAAATATGACAGCACATTTTCCTTTAGGGACGTTTATTTGTGTTACAGGCGTTTCTGGAAGTGGTAAATCAACGCTGGTTGTTGACACGCTTTACGCGGCTCTTGCGCGGCAATTGATGGGGGCTTCTCTGATGCCAGAGCCTTATCAACAAATAAAAGGGATAGAGCTGTTCGATAAGGTTATTGACATTGATCAATCTCCCATTGGGCGTACACCGCGTTCTAATCCAGCGACTTATACTGATGTTTTAACGCCGATTCGGGAATGGTTTGCCGAATTGCCGGAAAGTCGGGCGCGGGGATATAAAGCCGGGCGTTTTTCCTTTAATGTTAAGGGGGGACGTTGTGAGGCGTGTCAGGGTGATGGTGTTATCAAAATCGAAATGCATTTTTTACCTGATATGTTTGTAACCTGTGATACGTGTAAAGGGGCGCGTTATAATCGTGAAACGTTAGAAATTCGTTTTCGGGGGAAAACAATTGCTGATGTTTTAGCGATGAGTATTGACGAAGCGTCTCTCTTTTTTGCAGCGCAACCAAGTATTCGGGGAAAACTTGCTGTTTTACAGCAAGTTGGGTTGGGTTATATGGCATTAGGGCAGCCAGCAACGACGTTATCAGGGGGAGAGGCGCAACGGATTAAGCTCTCACGGGAATTGGCGCGTCGTGCAACAGGGCGTACACTCTATATTCTTGATGAGCCGACGACAGGGCTTCATGCAGAAGACATTAAAAAACTGCTTGATGTGTTGCATGCGCTTGTTGAGGCTGGGAACACCGTTGTGGTGATTGAACATAATTTAGACGTCATTAAAACAGCGGATTGGATTATTGATATTGGACCAGAGGGCGGCAGTGGCGGCGGGCGTATTGTTTGCGAAGGTACACCTGAAGTGGTAAGCGCGTGTCAGCAAAGCTATACGGGGCGTTTTCTAGCACCATTACTTCAAAAAGAAATGGGAAAATAATAGGATATATCCATGAAAAGAACCGTTAAAAAAGCCTTTTGGAATCTGTTTACAAAGGGATTAGGGGGGATAATATGGGCGGTTTGTGGGGTTTTAGGGGTGGCTTATGCTGGAGATCAAGGGTGTACAACGCGTCCGCAAACTGTTTGGTTTGCGCAAGAAACATGGACAGAAATTCGTCAAGATCTTTCTTGTGGTTTTACAACGATTATTATTCCTGTGGGAGGGACAGAACAAAGCGGTCCGTATATTGCTGTTGGGAAACATAATGAGCGTGTTCGGGTTTTAGCAGAACGTATTGCCAAACGTGTTGGGCACACGCTTGTTGCTCCTGTGATAGCCTATGTGCCTGAAGGCGGAATTGCACCGCGTACAGGGCATATGCGTTTTCCCGGAACGATAACAATTCCAGAAGATGTTTTTGAAAGATTGGTGATCTCTATTGCAGAAAGTTTGCGGGTGCAAGGGTTTTCTCTTGTTGTTTTGTTAGGCGATCATGGAGGGTATCAGGAAGAGCTGCGCCATATTGCTCAAAGGCTTGAGCCATTTTGGGAACGCTCTGGCGCGCGAATCCTTTATGTGCCAGAATTTTATAATGTTATACCGAATCGTTATGCGTGGTGGTTACGGCAACAGGGTTATGGCGCTGATATAGGGCGACATGCAGGGTTATCGGATACGTCATTGATGCTTGCTGCGAATGCGTCCATGGTTCGGCAGGAGGCTTTGCGGCATGCACCAGCGCCTTCTGCGCGTGATGGGATTTATGGAGGCAATCCAGCACGGTCTTCAGCGGCTTTAGGGCAAATGGGGCTTTCGATGCAAGTTGATGCAGCTGTTCGTGTTATTGAAACGGCTCAAAGTCAGAATATTCAAAATATGGGGGTTATGGGGATTATTCGTCGGGATTTAATGCCTCATAAATAATTATATAAAAGTAACGATCGAATCGCGTTTTGGTAGGGTATTGGTGGGGCTATGATGGGTATAGAAATGAAACGGTTTTTAGTGATCGCCATAGTGATCGGGGCGATGGGGTCGGTTGTCTGTTCTAGGCAAGCCTATGCACAACAGTTAGAAAATACCCCATCAGAGGAAACAGGATCGATTCCTTTAAAAGATTTAGAAATGGCGCCTTTAATGGATGATCAGACAGATGAATCAACAGAGTTAAGACCCACAACAGATTTGAGATCCATTGAAAAACCAGTAAAAAAGATTGATAGGGTTATTGATACGATTGAGACGGGAAAGGAAACGCGAGAAACAACGCTAACGACTCAAGCGACTCAAACGACTCGCAATGTTCACAGTGTTGCTGAAGAACAGAATGCTTCTAAAGATCTGTTTCAAAAAAAATTGAACGAATCTGAAAAAAAACAACCTGAAAAACCTTTTGAAAAACCTAGAGCGCCTATATCCGTTATTGCAGGTATGCCCCCTGTTATAGATCCTTCTAATCTCTATAGTGAAACGACACCAGAGCACATAAAGCCTGAAGTTGCGAAAGATTTAGCCCGTGTTTATGTGCCTAATTTACGGTCCAATGATGTATGGGTGATTGATCCCGCCACTAATAAAGTTGTTGATCGCTTTCGTGTCGGGAAAAGTCCGCAACATGTTGTGCCTTCATGGGATTTGCGCACCTTATGGGTGACCAATAACGCGGAGGGAACCACTGACGGCAGCTTAACACCGATTAACCCGCGCACTGGTCGCCCTGGTCCGAGTATTCCCGTCGATGATCCCTATAACATGTATTTTACGCCTGATGGTCACTCAGCTATTATTGTGGCAGAAGCACGTCATAGGCTTGATTTTCGTGATCCGCACACGATGGCATTACAACAATCTCTTGAAACGCCCGGGTGTTTAGGGATAAACCATGCCGCCTTTTCTATTGACGGACGTTATGCCATTTTTACGTGTGAATTTGGCAAACGTCTTGTGAAAATTGATACAGTTCATAAAAAAGTGCTCGGTTACCTGAAACTGTCTGCTGGTGGTATGCCGCAGGATATTTTGATCTCTCCTGATGGAAAACATTCTATGTTGCTGATATGATGGCGGATGGTGTTTTTCTTATCGATGGTGACGCATTTAAGGAAAAAGGATTTATCCATACAGGGGTGGGCACACACGGGCTCTATCCTAGCCGTGATGGTACAAAAATGTATGTTGCTAATCGTGGATCGCATAAAGTGCATGGCACCCCTCATAGCCCTTATGGGAGTGTGTCTGTGATTGATTTTCACACGAATAAAGTCATTGCCCATTGGTCCATTCCGGGAGGTGGAAGCCCAGATATGGGCAATGTCAGTGCCGATGGAAAAAGTTTATGGTTGTCAGGGCGGTTTGATGATGTTGTTTATCGGTTCAATACCGTCAATGGTTCTGTTGTGAGTATTCCTGTTGGGTTAGAGCCACATGGGTTGACAGTTTGGCCACAGCCGGGGCGTTATTCTATTGGACATACAGGGATTTTACATTAAAGCGTTTATACTTTGTTGAGTTTTTCAGTGTTGAAGAAAAGGATTTTTGCCTAATGTTTATTGAAACAGAAGAGACACCAAACCCCGCAACATTAAAATTCCTTCCCGGAAGGGTTGTGATGGGGAATGCTGGTACATTAGATTTCGCCGATTCTGCTGCTGTTGCGGGGCGTTCTCCGTTAGCAGAAGTACTTTTCGCGATACCCGGGGTTGAACGTGTTTTTCTTGGAGAAGATTTTATTTCTGTAACCAAAGCAAGCCATACAGAGTGGGACGATATGCGTGGGTGTGTCCTTTCAGTCTTGATGGATCATTTGATTGCAGGGCAACCTATTGTGTTAGAGGGGGAGGCGCTAAAAAATACTTCTATTTCAGAAGAAATAGAATATGAGACGACCGATCCAGAAGATGCCGCTATTGTAACCCAAATTAAAGAATTATTAAATACGCGTATACGCCCGGCTGTTGCCGCAGATGGCGGGGATATTGTTTATCGTGGATATAGAATGGTATTGTGCGACTGACTATGCAAGGTGCATGTTCGGGGTGTCCTTCTTCTCGAGCAACATTGCGGCATGGTGTTGAAAATTTATTACGCCATTACATACCAGAAGTCATTTCTGTTGAGCAGGTGGATTAAGGAACCTATCCCATGGAGGCGGAAAACGCTCCAAACGCTCCCGATAGCCTACAGGAGCAGGAAAAGAGATTAGATTGTCTTTTTAGGCACGCCCGTACTCCTCTTTATTGGACAGATCGCCCCATTGATGAGGCGGTGATACAAAATTTATATGATATGGTTTGTTTAGGTCCAACGTCTGGCAATTGTAGCCCCGCGCGATTTGTTTTTATTACCAGTCAAAACGCGCGTGAGCGGATTCGTTCTGCGTTGTCAGCGGGCAATGTTGCCCGTGTTATGGCGGCACCGTTAATTGTGATTGTCGCTTATGATCCACTATTTTTTGAACAACTCCCCTTTTTGTGTCCCAGCGAAAATTTGCGTCCGTGGTTTGCGGCTGATGTGGGGCTTTCAGAAGAAACGGCTTTCCGGAATGGCACATTACAAGGCGGTTATATGATTATGGCAGCACGCGCTATGGGGCTCGATGTTTTACCTATTTCTGGGTTTGATCAGGCAACAATAGAAGACGCTTTTTTAGCGGCTGAAGGATGGCGGGCTAATTTTTTGCTGTGTTTAGGCTATGCGGAACATAGGAACTTACCTCCTCGCGCGCCACGACTATCGTTTAGCCAAGCCTGCCGTGTTGTGTCATGACCGTGCGGCGTCTTCTTGTACTCGATGGAAGCCTCGCCGGTGATGCGGCTTATGGACTTGCAGCGTGTGTCACGCGAGAGGAACAAAAAAAAGCGGATCTGTTTTCGGTAGATCTGTTCTCAGTGCAGGCGGTGTGTCAGCAATCAGGGCGACAAGCAGCGGAGGGAATAGGGCTTCTTTTGGCGCAGGCTTTAGAAGAATCGGGATGGGGCACGGAGAATGTGCCAAAGAATATGCCCAAGAATATACCAGAATGTGTCGCGGTTGTTATAGGACCCGGGTCATTTACAGGCTTAAGGGCTTCGTGTGCCACAGCGGCAGGCTATGCTTTAGGCGTGAACGCGGCTTTAGTGGGCGTAACACGGGGCGAGGCGTTAGCCCCTGCGTTAGAGGAAGCTGTGGCGGCACAAAAGGCGCAACAAGAGGCAGAATGGGGATGGCGGCTTATAACAACCGCAAGAAAAGGGCGCGTTTTTATTGAAGAACCCGATACAATACAGGCTTTTGACATAACGCAAGCCAATGTTCAACATGTAAGAAAGACACAAGACAAAAAGCGTTGGGTGCTTGCAGGTGACGCAGCGCCTTATTTCGCGTGTGAAAACGCTGTTTTATTACCTTTATATCAACCAACGCCGGAGCAAATTGCAGCAGCAGCGTTGCGGCGTTTACGAGGTGACTTACCCCCACGCGCGGCATTGCCTCTTTATGTCGATCCGCCAGAAGCCCGTTTACCAGCGGAAGGACTACGCCCTGCGCCCTTTTTATAAATCTATTTATAAATCTATTTATCAAGAAGGTTTATGAATAAAAAATCGGCAAAAATTGATTCGGTTGTTAGGGTTTCTGTCCAACAAAGCGAACTCTTAGCGACGTTACACCAAGAAAGTTTTTCGAGAGGGGAACAATGGTCGGCGCAGGCTATGGCAGATCTTTTAAAATCTCCTTATGTGTGGGCAGGAGTTGCTCTGTGGCAAAAAGAGCCTGTGGGTATGATTATGGTGCAATGTGTTGCAGAAGAAGCCGAAATTTTAACTTTATGCGTTTCCTCTCAAAGACGACGGCAGGGCATGGCGCGGGCTCTTGTAACATGGGGGCAGTCAATCGCTATGCAGGAAGGGGCGCATCGTCTATTTTTAGAAGTGTCTGTGAAGAACACAGGCGCTATCGCCTTATATGAGCAAGCTGGTTTTGTGCAGTGTGGTCTTCGTAAGCGTTATTACCTCGATGGATCCGACGCTTATCTTTGTGAAAAAATGATAAGAAATAATAAGAGCAGATAAATCTTAAAAGGGGTATTAAAGGGATTATTGAACAAAACAACAAAAAATCGAAAAATCGCGCCGCAACGGCACTTATTTTTTTGTCGTGAGTTCTTCGTAGCGTGCCATGAGCAGGGCGACGGCTTCGGCTTCGCTCGTTTTTGTAGGCATTTTATAGGCTTTCATCACGGCGCGATCGTTAGCGCGGTGGGCTTCTCGGAGTTCTTTCGGCATCGTGTTCACATCATACAAATCGGCGAGGCTGCTTTCGGGATAAAGAGCGCGGGCGTCGAGAATCGCTTGCGCTGTTTTTTCAATGGCGGCGCGTTCCTTTTCATTCTTTTCGGTGACCTCTGGCCACGGGAAATTATTATAAACAATGTCTTTTGAATAACGGTAATCGCTTTTTAGCCGTCCTGCGGTGGTACGCACCCAAGCCATGTGCACGTTACTTTGTAAAACGCCGAAATGGTAGAGCGTGGCATTTGGCATAAGTTTAAGTGCATTACTGCAAAGTACACTATCACTCATAAAGCCTAATGGAATATAACGACGATTCTCCGAAGACGTTTCAGGAATGGCAATATACGTACCTGTGGGCATGTTTTCTGTTTGAAAATGTGTCGGTGTGTCTGCGATTTTTCTAGTGCTTGCGCGTGGACTTTTTAGACGAAACTCTCGTACGGCTTCAACGCGTTTTTTACAGTGTTTCATTGCATTTAAATCGTTCGGTTTACAATCGCCCAGCCAAAGGCAAAAACGCGGCTTATTGTGCAAAAACTCTTGCGCCCCGTACCATGGTTTGAAATAGGGTTCTGCCTTTGGTTCAAGTATCAAAAATTCGTCACGCTCTTCTTTCGTAAAAAGATAGTTTCTGCCGTCTATAGGTTGGTTGCCGATGCCGATTTCTGGTACATGGCAAAGCGGTTTTTCTCGACTTTCGACAAATATGTCGGGTGCGTCTATCAAATAGGCGTTGATGTGGGTGACTTCCTGCGGTTGTCCGTCGGTGTAGAGATTACGCGCTTTTTTTTCGGCATAGGAAAAGCCGACAATCACGCAATACACTGCCGCTTTGTTTTTACTCTCGCTGTTCCATTTGAACGTACGGTGTGCGAAAAAAATCTTTATGCCTTTGTTAAAAAGAGGTTTCCAAAGCGTTGCCACACTATCGCCTTGCGTGATCGAGTTCGTTGACACAAACGCCGCACAAACCTGTGTCCCCACCATGTAATCCGCCGCTTTTTTATACCATGCACTCACATAATCGAGATTGCCAAAATTTTTCCACCCGGCGAAGACGTGCGCCATGTCAGTTTTTTGCACACTCCCCGCTGCCATTATGCGCGCGCCCACAAAAGGCGGGTTACCCATGAGATAGACGTCATCAGACGGGGGAAGAACTTCGCGCCAGTCCATGCGCAGCGCGTTCCCCTCGTGAATGTTTGCCTCTGTTTTCAGGGGTAAAAAATCCATTTGCCGGTGAATAATATCTTCTGTTTCTTTGAAACATTGGCTTTCTGCAATCCATATTGCCGTTTTCGCCACAGAAACGGCAAAATCGTTAATCTCAATGCCGTAAAATTGATTGATCGACACCTTAATCGGGTTCAATTCCTCAAAACCTAATAAGCCCCCTTTCTCTTTGGTGATTAACTCGCGCAAAATGTCATTTTCAAGGCGCCGAAGGCTTCGGTAACTCTCGGTAAGAAAATTGCCACTTCCTGCGGCGGGGTCAAAAAATTTTGCGCGGGCGAGTTCGTCTTGTAAGGCGAGAAGTTTCTTTTTACGTGCCTTACCCTGTTCCGCCATAGCCGCCTGAAACTGCGCGCGGTAGCCGTCAAGAAAAAGCGGGTCAATCACTTTGTGAATATTTTCGGGGCTGGTGTAGTGCATACCCCCTTCGCGACGTGTGACCGGGTTTAACGTGCTTTCAAAAATGGCGCCGAAAATTGTCGGGCTAATTTGTGACCAATCAAAGCCGCCGCCGTCTTCGATAATCAACTTTACAGCGTCTTCCGAAAATTGAGGCACATCGATTTTTTCAGAGAACAACCCCCCATTCACATACGGAAACGCTAACAGCTGAGGTTCTTCGTATTTGTCGCGCTCTTCATCAGGTGTATTGAGGATACGAAAGAGATCGACAAGCGCGCGGCGAAAATGGGCTGGGGAAAAATCTTTCATATAGTCGCAAAACTGGTTCTTTTTTGGAAAGAGCCCTGCATCTTCTGCGTAAAACAAAAACACAAGCCGCACGCACAATTTGTTCAAGCTCTGCAATGCCGCGATTTTTGTAGATGCGTCGTTTGTGTCGTAAGCGGGTAAAACGGCTTTGTAAATGCGTGCCACAAGCTCGCCCGCATCTTTTGAGAGCTGTAATTCACGTGCGATTCGCTCGTCTTTCTCGTTAACCATAAAGCCCAAGCGATAATAGTCGGTAGGCAGGTCGGCAAGTTTTATCACCTGCGGCGCGTCGTTCGGTCGTTCCATGTTGAAAACTTGAAACTCCGCAAAATTGCACGTCACAATCCAGCGCGGGCGTTCGGAGTATGGGAGGCTTCCCGCATACCGTTTCGCTTGCTCGAAAGGTGTCAATTTTGAGCCGTCGCTTTGTAAAACCGGCGCGTTTAAGTCTTTCCCAAGGCTTTTTTGTTCGATCATCGTGTGTGTGGCGGGGATCATGACGTCAATATAGCTTTGGTTGGTGAGTTTGACGCGCGTTTCAAATTTGAGAAAGTTTGTCGCGTCTTCTACGCCAAATACTTTTGATAATAGCTCAATCCAAAAGCGCGAAGTATCTTGCTTCTCGTCGCCTTTGCCTTGCCAGCTTTCTGCAAATTCTTTTGCGGCTTTAGCTTGTTCTCGTTGGTTCATCGTGCTTCCCTTAAAATGGGAGTGATTCATTGGGTAAGTGTCTTTTGGGGGTAGGTGTCTTTTGTTATAAAGCACGAGCACCAATATCTGTACGCCAATGCGCACCAGTCCAATGAATCGCTTTCACAGCTGTATAAGCGCGTTGTTGGGCTTCAGAAACGTTGTTCCCTAACGCACAAACAGCGAGTACTCTACCGCCAGACACAACAAGTTCACCAGAAGCGTTTTGTGTTGTACCGGCTTGGAAAATATGCACATCGTGCAACGCTGAAGCCGTGTCAATACCTTGAATAACGCTTCCTTTTTGAGGTGCAGTGGGGTAGCCTTGTGCCGCCATAACAACACAAACAGACGCTTGATCAGAAAAAGTAATAGGGGTTGTATCGAGTTTGTCTTGCGCAAGCGCGTAAAGAGCAGGTAAAAGATCAGACGTTAACCGAGGGAGTAAGGCTTCCGCTTCCGGGTCTCCAAAACGAACATTATATTCAATGAGAAAAGGTCCCGTTTTTGTGAGCATAAGCCCGGCAAAAATCACACCACGAAAAGGGGTGCCTCGTCGCACCATTTCGCGCAACATAGGGCGTACCGTAAGATCAAGAGCGGCTTCTTGCGCGGCTTTATCAAATCCTTTGGGCGGGGAAATAGCACCCATACCACCTGTGTTAGGACCGGTATCGCCATCGTTGAGGCGTTTATGGTCTTGAGCAGCTCCGATGAGTGTTGCAGTTTCTCCCGCACAAAAAGCAAAGAGTGAAACTTCTTCCCCTTTTAGATAATCTTCAATGACGAGGCTACGCCCTGCCGCACCAAGGCTTCCCATTGCCATCATGTCTTGAAGAACCGATTCGGCTTCTGCGAGAGAGGCAGCCAGAACAACCCCTTTTCCAGCGGCGAGTCCATCGGCTTTAATCACAAGAGGGGTTTGAGGGGTAGGCGCTTCTTTATGGCGTATATAGTGTAAGGCGGCGTCAAGTTCAGTAAAATAGTGCCATGAAGCTGTGGGAATCCCTGCCGCTTTGCAAATTTCTTTTGTGAAACTTTTGCTTCCTTCAAGGCGTGCTGCGGCTTGTGTGGGTCCGGCACAGAGCAGCCCAGCTTGAGCACAGGCATCGGCGATTCCAGCAACAAGGGGCGCTTCAGGTCCGGGAATAACAAGGTCTATTTGATTATCTTGCGCAAAATTTATAAGGGCGGGAATATCGTTGGCATCAAGGGCAATATTGGTACCAAAAAGCGCAGTACCCGGGTTGCCCGGTGCAATAAAAAGGGCGGATAAAAGAGGGGAACGTGCTAAGGATTGCGCAAGAGCGTGTTCGCGTCCGCCAGAACCAAGTAAAAGAACGCGCATGAGTGATCTCCTTATGGGTGTTTTGCTTTATGGGTATTATTGAATGTGTTTGTCGTGTTGTTTAATGTCTTATAGACGTTAAGAAAATAACATTTTGGGAATAACATTTTCCATTTTTCTATAGTAGACTACACAAAATGTATGAAGAGTCCATCATGACAATGTCAAAAATACCAAAAGGGACAAATAATGTTCCTGAATATAGTGTGTCAGAGATTTCTGGCGCTATTAAGCGTACGCTTCAAGGCGCTTTTAACCGTGTGCGTGTGCGCGGGGAAATAACAGATTTTAATAAGCGCTATAGTTCGGGGCACCTCTATTTTTCATTGAAAGATCCTCAAGGGAAACTTTCAGGGATCGTATGGAAGAATGTTGTGCCTCGACTTGGACTTTTCCCGGAAAATGGTCTTGAAGTGGTGGCAACAGGACAGATTTCTTCTTATGGAGAGCGTTCAAATTACTATCTTCAGATTGAGCGTATGGAATATGCAGGCGAAGGCGCTATGCTTGCCCAAATTGAACGCCTGAAACAACGCTTAACAGAAGAAGGGTTATTTGAAGCAGCACATAAACGTCCTCTGCCGCGTCTGCCTTCTGTTATTGGGGTTATTACCTCTTCGCAAGGAGCTGTGCTGCACGATATTAAAACAACTTTACAGCGCCGTTTTCCCCGTTTTCTATTGGTGTGGGACGTTCCTGTACAAGGGGCGGGGGCTGCAGAAAAAATAGTAGAAGCGATTAAAGGCTTTGATTGTTTTGAAGGTACAGAGACTCTCCCTCGCCCAGATGTATTGATTGTTGCGCGTGGAGGAGGGTCTTTAGAAGAACTGATGGCTTTTAATGAGGAAGCTGTTGTGCGCGCTGTTGCGGCGTGCCGTATTCCAATAATTTCTGCTGTCGGGCATGAGACCGATACAACTCTTATTGACTATGTGTCAGACAAACGCGCGCCAACGCCAACGGCTGCTGCTGAAATGGTGATTCCAGCCCGAGCGGATTTGTTAGCCGATATTACCCAAAAAGCAGCGCGGGCAACTTCAGGTTTAGCGCGTTCTGTGCAACAGGCACGCTTACGCTTTTCGACTATTTCTGCACGTTTACCTGATGTGTCGAGCCTGTTGCAAACAGAACGATTAAAACTTGATACGAGAAGCCATAAACTCACCACAGCATTAGGGGTGTTCGCACAAAAGCAGCGTGAGCGGTTTTTACGCATAGAACACCGTCTACCTGCGGTAGAAACAGTTCTTGCAAGCCGACAAAAACACATTGTTACGCTCGGGGGAAGGTTAGCTTCTGCTTTGCAGGGAAATCAACAAAAATGGAATCTCTGGCAAGAACGTTGCCGCCTTTCTCCTGCTTTTCTTTCGGCACTGTTGCGTGAAAAACGTTCAACTCTTGCAGGCATTGCGGGTCGGCTTGAGGCTGTTTCTCCCCATGCTGTTTTAGCGCGCGGCTATGCCCTTGTGAGTATTGGAGAAAAACCTATAACAACAGCGTCACTTTTACACAAAGGGCAGGAAGTCACCCTTACTTTTGCTGACGGCACACGGACAGCCTCTATTGAGGAGTAAAGGTGTGTGTCTTTATGAACAAAGAACTTCTATACAGAGTCTATAAGGTACAAGTTTTTTTAGGTTAGCCTTTATTAAAATATAAAGGGAAAAATATTTCTTATAAGATTTTTTTAATAGGATACGTAAAAAATGCCTACGGTTGATATTGCTCTTCAAAAGGAATTGAAAAAGCGTACTGTCGTTTTGACGATAATTACGATCATTACAGCCTGTTATATGGTTGTTATGCAGTTGTTTACAATGTCTATTTACGGCTTTTCTTTGTATTTTGCTGTTCCGTTTATTCTTATTGTTTCGTCATTAGGTGTATTTGGTCTTACATTTGTTATAACCCAATTTTTTGGCTTATATATGGCACTTAGACCTATTGAGAAAGATCGGTTTAATCCGATCAATAGAGCGATTGATTTGAAAGAAGATACGCGTATAGCGGTGACGATGCCGATTTATCACGAAGATGCGAGGCGTGTAGCAGGTGCGTTTTCGGCGATGATTGAAGAGTTATCTCATTATAAAGAAGCGAAACATTTTGATTGGTTTATTCTTTCTGACTCGCGTAAAGAAGATGTGATTGTACAAGAACAAAAAGCGGTTTTTCTTTTAAAAGAGAAGTTTCCTGAT